>VAZS01000195.1 GCA_005884855.1 Alphaproteobacteria bacterium
TCGCAGATGCTGGCCGACCTCGGCGCCGAGGTGATCAAGATCGAACGGCCGGGCGGTGGCGACGACGCGCGTGCCTTCGGGCCGCCTTATCTGGCCGATCCCGATGGCAAGGAGAACAACAACAACTCGTTTTATCTCTGCGCCAACCGCAACAAGAAATCAGTCACCGTCGATCTCGCCAAGCCGGAAGGGCAGGAGATCATTCGCGAGCTTGCGAAGTCGGTCGATATCATGATGGAGAATTTCAAGGTCGGCGACCTCAAGCGCTACAAACTCGATTACGACTCCATCCGGGCAATCAACCCCGGCATCATCTATTGCTCGGTAACCGGCTTCGGCCAGACCGGCCCTTACGCGCCTCGCGCCGGTTACGACGCGATCTTCCAGGCGATGGGCGGATTGATGAGCGTCACCGGTCACATGGACGGCGAGCCCGGTGCCGGCCCCATGAAGGTCGGGCCCAGCATCGTCGACTACATGACCGGCATGAACACCTCGATCGGCATTCTCGCGGCACTTTATCATCGCAAGGCCAACGGCGGCGCGGGGCAGCATATCGACGTCTGCCTGCTGGATACCGTGATCGCCTCGCTGTCGCATTACGCGCAAATCTATCTCGTCAACGGCCAAACGCCGCCACGACGCGGCACCTGGGGCAACGGCGGCATGCCGGCAGGGGTGTTTCGCTGCACCGATGGCGAGTTGATGCTGGTGGTGGGCAACGATGCCCAGTTCGCGCGCACCTGCGCGGTTCTCGGCAGCCCGGAACTGGCAAGAGACCCGAAATTCGCCAAAAACAACGACCGCGTCGTCAATGGCAAGGACATCACGATCTTCGCCGGACTATTCCTGAAGCAGAAGGTGGCCTATTGGCTGGGAGAGTTGGAGAAAGCCGGCGTGCCCTGCGGGCCCGTGAATGACTTCGCGCAGGTGTTTGCCGACCAGCACGTGCGCGAGCGCGGCATGGAGATCAAGGTCGACCATCCCTTCAAGCCGGATCTGTCGCTGATCCGAAATCCCATCGTGTTTTCCGAGACACCTGTGAAAGACTATCGGGCGCCGCCGCTGTTAGGTGAGGACACCAGGGAAGTGCTGGGGTCGAAGCTCGGATACAGCGAAGCAAAGATCGAGGCACTGCAGAAGCAGCGGGTGATTTAGTCATCGACACCGTCATGGCCGGGAGCAATTTTGCCGTCACTGCGAGCGCAGCGAAGCAATCCATCTCTGGCGAAAAGAAGTATGGATTGCTTCGTCGCTTTCGCTCCTCGCAAAGACGCTCAATAATAGCATCACGGGCGCTTGCGCCACGCGTTCGCTTGTCGGGGACGACTACCGCGCGTCCCGCGTCACCAACCTCGCCGGCGCCTTTTTCTCCACCTCACGCCCCGTCAGCGCCATCACCGACACCGCGACGATGCGCTCGATCATCCCCCCGACGTCGTTGAGGTCGCACAGGCCCTCCGACAGTTTTGACAATCTCTCGCTGTCACGGATGGTCTGGTGCGCCATGGCGAGTGCGAAATGCAGGCCCCAATAAAGATCGGCCTCGCTGCAATCGGGCAGCGAGCGTCGCATCGCGGCGGCAAATTTCCGCAAGTGATCGATTTCGCGATTCTTGATCCTGCGGATCGGCGGCACCGACTCGATCGAGGCGCGGATCATGAAACGCGCCGCCGTCGAGCGCTCGCGGTCCGGCCCGAGACAGCCGCGCAGCGTCGGCCCGACCAGCGCGCGCAAAATGGATTCGATGCTTGCGCGCCCACCGCCGGCTTCTTCGGCCGATTTCAATTCGTTCAGCCGCTCGCGATTGGTGGCGAGGCTGCGCGTGACGAACAGTTCGGCGATCAACTCGTCCTTGGAGCCGAAATGGTAGTTTACCGCCGCGAGATTGACGTCGGCGGCCGCGACAATGTCGCGCAGCGTGACGTCGCCAAAGCCGCGATCGGCGTAAAGCCGCTCGGCGGCGTTGAGGATCGCGGCCCTGGTATGATCCGACGCCATGTCATGGGTCCTATGCGCAGGCTGTGCGGCGTTGCATTTCAAACATTTGTATGAAACTATCGTTTGAGACTGGAATGTCAAGGCGCCGGCGGCGCAATGGCAGCTCTGGCGGCCCGAACCTTGGTTGCAGTCGTAATCTCGACGGCAAGCATTGGTCCAAGAATAGTCTTGCGGACGACGGGCGGCGGGGAGACAGTGCCGGCAAATAATTTCAAGCAGCCAATGTGAGGAAACGCCCATGGACTTCAATATGTCTGACCGTCAGCGCGAATGGCTCAACCGTGTGCAGTCGTTCATGCATAAGCATGTTCGGCCTGCGGTGCCGACGTACAAGAAGCAGGATGACGAGGGCGCGCGGTGGAAGGTGATCCCGGTGCTCGAAGATCTAAAGAAGAAGGCCCGCGCTGAAGGTCTCTGGAACATGTTCATGCCGCCGTCGGCGCATGAGGACGATGAATTCCGCGGCGCGGGTTTGAGCAATCTGGAGTACGCACCGCTGGCCGAGGAGATGGGTCACATCGGCTGGGCGTCGGAAGTGTTCAATTGCTCGGCGCCCGATACCGGCAACATGGAAGTGCTGATGCGCTACGGCTCCAAGGAGCACAAGCGAAAGTGGCTGCGGCCGCTGATGGACGGCGAAATCCGTTCCGCGTTCCTGATGACCGAGCCGGCCGTGGCATCCTCCGACGCCACCAATATCGAGACCAGTATCGAGCGCGACGGCGATCACTACGTCATCAACGGCCGCAAATGGTGGTCCTCCGGCGTGGGAGATCCCCGCTGCAAGATCGCCATCGTGATGGGCAAGACCGATCCAAAGGCGCCGCGCCATCAGCAGCAGTCGCAAGTGCTGGTGCCGCTCGATACCAAAGGCATCAAGGTCGAGAAGATGCTGCCGGTATTCGGGTTCGATGACGCCCCCCACGGCCATGCCCAGGTGTTGATGGAAAATGTTCGCGTTCCCGCCAGCAATATCCTGCTGGGCGAGGGCAGGGGCTTCGAGATTGCCCAGGGCCGTCTCGGTCCCGGCCGCATCCATCACTGCATGCGCACCATCGGCAAGGCCGAGGAAGCCCTGGAGAAGATGGTCAAGCGGCTGTCGTCGCGCACAGCGTTCGGCAAGAAGATCATCGAGTATTCGATCTGGGAGCAGCGCATCGCCGAGGCCCGCACCGATATCGAAATGAATCGGCTGTTGTGCCTGAAGGCCGCCGATATGATGGACAAGGTCGGCAACAAGACCGCGCAGCTCGAGATCGCCATGATCAAGGTGGCAGCGCCAAACATGGCGCTGAAGATCATCGACAACGCGATCCAGGCTTACGGCGCCGCCGGCGTGTCCGACGACGCAGGGCTGGCGCGGGATTACGCCTCGATGCGCACCATGCGGCTCGCCGATGGTCCGGACGAGGTCCATAACCGCGCCATTGCCAGACTTGAACTTCGGAAGTATGCAAACGCTCCAGCAACATAACGAGACCGCCCGCGCGGCGTTCTTCTCCTCGTCATTCCGGGATGGTCCAAAGGACCAGACCTCAGATGTGCAAGTGCACATCGGAAATCTCGAGTTTTCGGGTTCGATGCTCCGCATCGACCCGGAATGACGAGAATACAGCGAAGAAAATTGAGGGAGCGTCGTCGTGGCCGAGCGCGTCAGAAAAGACGAGGAGTTTTCGGGCACCAAGCCCGTCGAGGAGCGGCATCGGATCGATGAAGCGCGTCTTGACGGCTGGATGCGCGAAAACGTCGAAGGCTATCAGGGACCACTGACTGTCCTGCAATTCAAGGGCGGTCAGTCGAACCCGACCTATCGGCTCGATACGCCGGGGCGATCCTATGTGATGCGCCGCAAGCCGTTCGGAAAACTGCTGCCGTCGGCGCATGCGGTCGATCGCGAGTTCCGCGTCATCGCAGCGCTGGACAAACAGGGATTTCCAGTCGCCAGGGCCTATGCCTTATGTACCGACGACGCGGTGATCGGCGCCGCCTTCTACATCATGTCGATGGAAGACGGCCGGGTGTTCTGGGATCCAACGCTTCCGAGCCAGACGCCGGAGGCGCGCCACAAGATTTTCACCAGCAAGATCGAGACGCTCGCGCAACTGCACCAGTATGATCCGCAGGCCATCGGGCTTGGCGATTTCGGCAAGCCTGGAAACTATTTCGCGCGCCAGATCGACCGCTGGACCAAGCAATATCGCGCCTCCGAGACGCAGCACATTGCTGAATTCGAGAAGGTGGCCGAGTGGTTGCCGCGCACCGTGCCGCAGCAGGAGCGGGTTTCGATCGTGCATGGCGACTATCGGTTGGACAATATGATCTTCCATCCCACCGAGCCGCGCGTGCTCGCGGTGCTGGATTGGGAGTTGTCGACACTCGGCGATCCCATGGCGGATTTCACCTATCTCTTGATGCAATGGACCATGCCGGGGTTGGCCAATGCCGATCTGAAGGCATTGAACATTCCGAGTCTGGAGGAAGCCGCGCAGATCTACTGCAACGTCACGAAAACGGCGGTGCCGGATCTGAACTGGTATTTTTCCTACAACCTGTTCCGCCTCGCGGGAATTACGCAGGGCATCGCGGGCCGGATTCGCGACGGTACCGCGGCGAACGCGAAAGCGATCGAGTCCGCCAAGCGCACCGTGCCGCTGTCCAAGGCATCCTGGGAATACGCGCAGAAGGCCGGAGCGGTGTAACACCGAGGTCGTCGCCCGGCTTAACCGGGCGATCCAGTATTACAACAGACCTTGAGCAACCTATTCAGGGCTCGCGGAACTTTTCCAGTTTCTCCCGATTTGAAACCGTGCAGCAGGAAATGCTGCAGCAAGGGACGAAACAAATGAAAATATTCATCACAATAATAACAGTTGTCGGCGCGCTAATCTTTTTCAGCCCGGCATCGGTGGCGAAGATGATGCCCTGCACCGGTGAGAACATGGCCAAGTCTCTCACCGCGGTGAGCGCCATGCCCTATAGCCCAGTCAGATCCGCGATGATGAAGGAAATGAGTGCGGCAAATTCAGCCATGTCAAAGGGTGACATGCGTGGTGCGTGCAAGAGCTATATGCGCGCTCAGATGCGGGTGTCGTAGGTCATGATCCCGTCAACACCGGCTCAGTTTGGCGACCTTCTCTCACGCGCGTGTCCCCATTACGAAGCTGAACTGCACGTCACCGCGCGTATGCTTGCGGAGTTCGACGGCTTCGAAGCCTGCGTCGCTTGCTAGCTGCGCAATCTCGATTTCCGGTCTGATATGATAGATCTCGCTTGGAAAAGTCGCCTGAAATCGCGGATCTTCTGCCGGACGGAACCCAAGAACGAAGAGACCGCCTGGTTTCATCACGCGCCGGGTTTCGGTGAGATGGTCGAGCGGTGCTTTCCAGAAATAGATCGTATGGACAGCCAGAACCTTGTCGAACGACTGGTCAGGGAACGGCAGCTTGTCGCTGCTTCCAAGGCGGAACTCTAGTCGTTTCTCGGCCAGCAATCGCCGATGTCGACGCGTTGCGACACGATTCATGACAGGTGAAAAGTCTACTCCGCAAAGCAAACCGCGAGAGGCGAGCTTCGCAGCCTTGGCCAGAGTGTCACCATGGCCGCACCCAATCTCTAGCACCGCGTCCTCAGGCTGGAGCCGTAGCAATGCGAGAGCAAAATCGTTTTCGTCCGCCGTTTCCTTCGCCATGATGCGCGCAACGATGTGACCGAGCAGGCCGGATGGCTTCCGTCCTTGCCTGGCTATGAACTGCGGCTTACGCATTCGCATTCCTCTGCATCTCGACGCACAAGCGCTGCCCGTCATGATCCGGTGCTCGGCTCATTTTTGCCTGCCGGGCAAATCAGTCGTTTGGCTGTCTAGCCCCGCTTGTAAAAATATTCAGCTTCTCCAACAACCCAAATCAATTCTATATCCCCGCCATCCCGTCCCACACAAAGGGGCGTTTCGCGATCGTCACGAACGTTGGGCACGGGATGCGGTGGACGCTGATAGCACGGCTGACGAACGGTGCTGATGCGGACGGCGAAGTCGTGTGGTTCTGATGCCCCGACGCTGGCATCAAGTTTTGCGGTAAACGCAAGACGACGGTGGCAAACAAGCCCGGTCACCGGGAAGAGCACGAAGGAAACCGTTAAAACCATTGCGCGGGGAATGCC
>VAZS01000196.1 GCA_005884855.1 Alphaproteobacteria bacterium
AGGGGCTGGACGCCGCTGCCTTGAGTTTCCGGGTCGCTGCGATCCGGGAGACATTTGAGGAAAGCGGCATCTTGCTCGCGCGTTCGAAAGAATCGAACGCGCTGATCGATGCCAAACGTGCCGCCGAGATCGAGGCTGCCCATCGCGCTGCCCTCTGCGAGGGCAAGACGACGTTTCTGGATGTACTCACACAACACGAGATGCTGCTGGCGCTGGACGAACTGGTGCCCTATGCGCACTGGATCACGCCTGAGGGCATGCCAAAGCGGTTCGACACCTGGTTCTTTCTCGCTGCCGCGCCGCCAGAGCAGGTCGGCGCGCATGACGGCAAGGAATCCACCGACTCGATTTGGGTTTCGCCGCGCGAGGCACTGGCGGGCGGCGAAAGCGGCCGGTTCAAATTGCCATTCCCGACCACGCGAAATCTGATCAGGCTCGGCAAACAGGAAAGCGTAAACGCCGCGCTGGAGGACAGCAGGGGCAAGCCGATCGTCACCGTGATGCCGGTGATGACAAAGCTCAATGGGGGCCGCCAGCTTCGGATCCCGCGGGAAGCCGGCTATGATGGCGACGTGTTCGAGGTTGGCTCGGTGTGAGGTAGGCCCGGAAATTGCGACGAGCGGAGGGATTTAGACGGGTTCATAGAACCATTTCCGGCATGTTCCCCCTGATATCCGATACTTCGTATATATTACGACCGATTTGAGCCTGGTCTGAATTAATTATGCCACCTGCATTCGCGTCATATCTAGCAAGGATGCGATCGCTCTCGTTCTCGATCGGGCAGCTGACCTTTGGCAGCTTCCTTGTGCTGCTGGCTGTCATCGCCGCAACCAGCATGGCGAGTGTCATCGCGATCAGGCAGATCGATTCGACCTTTGCCGAACTCCAACGTTTGCAGGGTGTCGGAGATCTGGCCGAGGAGATCGACCGACGCCTGAACGAGCTGCGGCTCGCCGCGCGGGATTTTGTCAACCAAGGCGTCAGGCCGGACCGGGTAGGTGAGGCCGCGAGCGCATTGAGCGAACTTCTGAAGAAGACGCGGCTCGAACTCGCGCCCGAACAGCAGGCGATGATCGATGGCGTCAGCGGGAGACTGCAGAATTACCGGGAAGGCATCGAGCGCGTCACCGCCTTGATCACGCGGCGGGCCGACCTGATCACAGCGTTACCGCCGGCGCGCGATCGTTTCGAGCAGGCCATCGCCGCGGTGCCTGACCAGGCCGCCGCCAAGGCTCTGCTCGCGGCGCACAACGAACTCACCGCCGCGGTTCTGGCGCACGATGCCGAAGGCGCACAGCAGGCGGCGCAGCGCATGCGGACGCTGCCGATCGATGATCCCTCGCTTCGCTCGGCGGCCGACTCCTATGCTGACGCGATCACTGCGATTTCCGGGGTCGAGGCCGAGATCGCTAAACTCGATAAGGAGGTTCTGGGCACCGAAGGCCGCCTGATCGGACGGGTGACTGAATTGCTTCGCGAGCTCAGCGCGCGCCAGGGCCGAGTGCTGTCGCGCCACTTCGCACGGACGCTGGCCGAGGCCAAGTGGCAGAGCATAGCGCTCGGCGCGGCCGGTATCTTGATCGGGATTTTCGCGGCGCTGTTTGTGGTTCGCCGCACGGTGCGACCGCTGGGCTCGATAGCTGCCTCGATACGCGCGCTGGCCGCCGGGCAAAAGGACGCCTCTATTCCTTCCAAGGATGTAAACAATGAAATCGGCGACATCGCCCGCGCCGCCGAGGTGTTCCGTCGAACCCTGGTCGAGGCCGATACCGCCCGCGAGGCCGCCGTCCATGCGTTAGCCGAGCAGCGGCTGGCGGAGGAAAGTTATCGCAAGCTGTTCGAAGGCTCAGTCGATGGAATTTATGTGACCACGCCCGCTGGCGCGCTGCTCAACGCCAATCCGGCGCTCGCTCAAATAATGGGATACGACACGCCGGAGGAGCTGATCCGCGACATCGGCGACATCACGCAGGCGATTTACGTGCATCCGGCGGCGCGTGCTGAATACCAGCAACTGATGCAGCGTGACGGTATGGTCCGCGAATTCGAGTATCAAGTGCGCCAGCGCGGCGGAGCGGTTCGCTGGATATCCGACAGCGCGACGGCAGTACGCGACGAGGCGGGCGAGGTCATCCGCTATGAAGGCACGGTGCGCGATATCACCGACCAGAAGCGCGCCGAAGATGCGGTCGCCGAAGGCCGCCGGCTCTTGCAACAGGTGATCGACACCGTGCCCGCGGTCATCAACGTCAAGGACAAGCGGCTCCGCTATATCCTGATGAACCGCTATATGGCGGGTATCTTCGGAATCGAGCCCGCGGATGCCATCGGGCACACCACCACCGACCTGATGTCGCGGTACGGCGCGCGAAAAACCGATGAAAACGACAAGCGGGTCCTGGCGTTAGGCAGAGAGCTCGGATTTTACGAAGAAGAGTATCTGGATTCTGCCGGCAATTTGCGCCAATGGCTGGTGAACAAGCTTCCGCTGCTGGATGCCGACGGCGAGATCGAGAACATCGTCACCGTTGCGATGGATATCGGCGAGCGTAAGCGCGACGAACAGGAGATGCGTAAAGCAAAGGATGCGGCCGAAGCGGCGTTGCGCAATTTGCGGGAAACCCAGAACTCGTTGATAGAGGCGGAAAAGCTCGCCGCTCTCGGGCGGCTGGTGGCCGGTGTCGCCCATGAGATCAACAACCCGGTCGGTATCAGCTTGACGGTGGCTTCCTCGCTGGAACGCAAGACCGCATTGTTCGCCGCCGAAGTCGGGCGCGGCAATCTCAGGCGATCCAGTCTTAATGATTTTCTGGAAACCAGTCGCGATGCTTCGTCCCAGTTGGTCTCGAACCTAAATCGAGCCGCGGAACTGATTACCTCCTTCAAGCAAGTCGCCGCCGATCGCAATTATTCGGATCAGCGCACGTTCGACCTCGGCGATTTGACCGAGCAGGTCGTGATGAGCTTGCGGCCGGGTTTGCGAAAGCACAATCTGACGCTCACCGTCGATTGCCAGCCCAATCTGACCATGAACAGCTATCCCGGGCCGTACGGACAGGTGCTGACGAATCTGTTTCTTAATTCCGTGGCGCACGCGTTTCCGGACGGCAAGGCCGGGGCGGTCAATATCCAGGCAAGGGAGGCCGGCAAGGACAGTGTCGAGATCATGTTTTCGGACAACGGTTGCGGCATGTCGCTCGACGTCCGCCGCCGCGCTTTCGATCCGTTCTTCACCACGCGTCGCGATCAGGGTGGCACCGGGCTAGGCCTGCACATCGTCTATAGCATCGTGACGAACCGGCTCGGCGGTCGTCTCAATCTCGATTCCGAGCCGGGCAGGGGAACGCGAATTCAGATCATCCTGCCCCGCGTGGCGCCGATGGAACAGGCGGCGGAGTAATGCTAGTCGGCGTCGGCCAGTTTACGCAAAGTCGCCGTGAATATCTGGCTGGCCTTGCCTACCAAGGCGGTGCCATTCATGACGCCTGCACTATCGGTGAAAGTGCCGGACACCCCGATGCCGACCGGATTCGGGCCGCCGAACAGCGGACTGGCATCGGAGCTACTGGTATGGCGCTGCACCAGCACCTCACCCTTGAAGCTGTCGCCTTTGGTCGTGTAGGTGCCGGTGTAAAACAGATACGCGTCGCCCCCGAGGATCTTGCCGTCCCGGAACATCACTACGCCGCTACCCTTGCCGGTTCGGCCGTCCTGCAGGCTGACATGGATCGAATACAGTCCATTTTTCATGCTGGGGCCAGTTCGCGGCTGCCGTCACGCGCATTTTCTTATGCCAAAGCGCAGCCCGCAGCGTCAACACAGCGGGATCACACATATTTTTTGTCGCGCTCCAATAGCTCGATCGAGATGCCCTGCGGCCCGCGGATGAAGCAGATCCGGACTCCCGGCCGAATGGTCGTCGGCTCTTTCGTGAACTCCACACCCTTGCCCTTGATCTCGGCAGCAACTGCGTCGATGTCCTTTACCGTGAGCCCAAAATGATCGAGCCCCTGGTAGGGCGTCAGCGGTGGGCTGTTGACGCCATCGCCGGCTGTCACCGGTGCGATGAACACGTTGGCGCCGCCCAGTTTGACATCGATCCGACTGGGACCGCGGATGATCACGCCGCCGAGAATGTCCTGCAGCCACACGGCGGTCGCCTCCGGATCGGGGCTGCGCAAGTGAACGTGATCCCAAGTGACTATTGGCATGTGACTATTAGCACCTTCCGCATCTGGAGATTGAACACTCGGAATTAACTCGCCAAAAGGTAGTGGCGCGCTGAGAGTTCGTATCGAGACGATTCACAACATCGTCAACGCCGGTGGCCGAAAGGCCTTGGCGCTCACATATGCGGCTTTCCCGCAACTTTATCTCATAGGCGGTCAGGAACCAATCACGTACTTACCTGTTAGGCCGATTGTCCGTGCGCTCGCGCGGACGGAGCTGTCCTGAAATGCCCCTTGCCCGATATTTTGGCGTAGTTGGCGGAGTTTTGCTCACGCTGATGTTTGTCTTGAATGCGTTTCTGCCGAAACTGCCTGAGACTGCCGAGGTACGGGCTGTCGACAAATCCACCATCAGGATTCATTCGGATCGCAAATGGCCGGAACGCATTGTTTTCGATACCAGCCAGCCGACTTTGATTCCGCCGCAAGCTGCAAAGAGCCTCGAGGCGAACGTTCCGACGCAGGCAAGGGTCGCCGACATGGCCGGAAAGGCGCGCGGCCGAGATTCACTTGCCGAGTTGCAGCCAACCGATCAAGCTCAGGCGCAATTATCGCAGCCGAAAAAGCTGGAAAACAAGGTGGTTCGGAAGCGCAGAATTGCGCGCCGCGCGCCCCCGGGAATCCTGATCGCACAACAACCGCAATTCGGTTTTTTCGGCAACAGCATCTGGCACAGCACCTGGTAGCTGCGCCTCTACGGACCTGTTTTGACTGGCGCGCTCGGAGAGATTCGAACTCCCGACCCTCGGATTCGAAGTCCGATGCTCTATCCAGCTGAGCTACGAGCGCCTGCGGGCTCGATTACCAGAGTTAGCCGCACAGGGCTACCCACAACAAAACGCCGTGGCAGTGGTCCGAAAATCACCTACTCTTGTCCGCGGCGGGCTCAGAAGCAGGGATGCCGACGGCGGTCCTGGCCAATGTAGTTGGCCGCACCCTGCGCACATGCATTGTTCGCCGGACCGTCGTAGTAGGCGAAGGTGCCGGGCATCGACCCCGGCCCGTAATTGTGCTGGTAGCTGATTTCGTAGGGCAGCCCGTAATAGCGAATATGGTGCTGGTGAGTCCGCGCCTGCGCCAAACCCGGCGCAACGGCCAGGGTGGCAAGGATTATGGCGGCAGCCAATTTCAGGTGGGTCATCGTGTGATCTCCAAAAAAAACATTCTAGGCGATCCGCGGCTTCCATCCAGACCGTAACGCCAGAAAAACGCGGGAAACTCGGCCCAGGAGCGCAATTTCCAGCGCGACGGAACAGTTGGCCGAATTCCAACACAGTCTAGCCAGAGTTGTACCGTCTGGTCCAAATGCGG
>VAZS01000197.1 GCA_005884855.1 Alphaproteobacteria bacterium
CGGTGATGGTGTAGCATTCGACGACAGTTTCCCCGTCCGCATTCCACCAGACCTGGCGTGGATAGCCATCCACATTGCTTTCGGACATCGGCGTCGACGGGAGATGATGAAGGTCAAGCCATTGCTTCACGATCTCATTGGCGTTGGCGGGGTTGACCGTCCGATCGGCGCTGCCGTGCCACACTGATATTTTCGGCCAGGGCCCTTTGTGATGGGAAGCGTGGCGCACCAGATCGCCCAGTTCAGAAGCCGGGCGAGAATGCGACTGGAACATTCCGTTCAACGCTTCCCGCACATTGCTTGCCACGCCGAACGGCAAGCCGGCGATCACAGCGCCGCCCGCGAACACCTCCGGATAAGTTGCAAGCATCACCGAGGTCATCGCGCCGCCGGCCGATAGACCGGTGACGAAGATGCGCCGGTCGTCGATTTTGTGCTCGCGAACCATCCGCGCGATCATCTGCCGGATGGAACATGCTTCGCCGCTGTCGCGCACGGTGTCTTCCGGATTAAACCAGTTGAAGCACCCGTTCGCGTTATTGGCGGGCTGCTGCTCGGGCATCAGCAACACGAAGCCGTAATGTTTGGCGAGCGTCGACCAGCCTGCACCCAGATCGTAGCCGGCCGCGCTCTGGCCGCACCCGTGGAGAACGACGACTAGTGCAGGCGGCTGCTGATGATTGCCCGGCACAAACGAGAACATCCTCAGCGCGCCGGGATTGGACCCGAAATCGGTGGTCTCGACCAGAGGACTGCGAACGCCCGGCCTCAGATTTCGGCCGTAGCCTCCAAAGCCATTGAGTGCATTCAACTTCGGCAAACGTCGCAGGAATTCGATGTTCTTGGCGAGTGACACCGGCAGCTCCTTGAGAGAGACCTCTTAACCGCGTCGCCAAGAGATAGTTGCTGCACTGCAAAATAAAAAGAGCGTATGCTGTCGGTCCCCAGGATTAACGCACCTGCGTTCGCGACGGGCCGCCTCCATGACAAAAATGCGGCGGTCAAGAGATCAAAGCGCAAACAGGACGCCCACAAACGCGCCATGAACCACAAAGCGAGGGCAAATCCACCCGAGGAGTTAGGCCGACCGCTCAGCTTCTGCGGACTTGGGGGCTGAATGAACAAACAGAGTAAGGCGCGATAACAAAAAAATTACCCAAATCCCCTGGCCGACGCCAATCCGCCCAGGCGCGTGGTGATCGCAAAAAACTGCGCCACTGTTTCCTCGATGATGTCGCGCGCGGGCTTGATTGCATCGATCAGCCCCGCCGATTGTCCCGCCAGCGCGGGAGCGGCTTCCATATCGCCTTCGAAATACAAGTGGCGAATGCCCTTCAGCGCGTCGGGCGCCATAAGGCCGGCGTCGTAGATCGTCCTGGTGCGTTCCGATTTCAGCGCGCGGATGCATGGCGTCGATTTCTTGTTGAGCACCAGCGTTCCCGTCTCCTTGGCCTGGACGATCGCATTCTTGTAGTTGGCGTGCACCGGGCTTTCGCTACAGCTCACAAAACGCGTACCCATCTGGATGCCTTCGGCGCCGAGCGCGAAGGCAGCCGCCATGCCGCGACCGTCGCAAATGCCGCCGGCGGCGATCATCGGGATATCGGTGCGCGCGCGGATTCCCTGCAACAGCACCAGCGTTGAGACTTCCTCGGGATTTTTGAAGCCGCCACCCTCGGCGCCCTCGACCACCAGCCCGTCGACACCAGCCTCGACGCATTTCAAGGCGGTCTCAACCGTCGGCACCGCGTGATAGACGACGATGCCGGCGTCCTTTAACGGCGCAATAAATTTCGCCGGGCTGCCCGCCGAGGTCGTAACGAATTTGACGCCGGAGTTGCAGACGAATTTAAGCATCGCATCGTCATGCAGAAAACGGATTGGCAGGTTGACGCCGAATGGCAGCTTCAACGCTTTCATCTGATCGATTTCGGCCTGACAGGCTTCGGTTTCGCCCGATGAGGTCTCGATAATGCCGAGACCGCCGGCGCGCGACACCGCGGACGCAAGCTGGGTGCGTGCAATCCACCCCATCGGGGCCTGCACAATCGGATATCGGGCGCCGGTATGGGCGAGAACGCGGTTCATGACTGTCCATTGCTGTGAGGGAAAAGCTGGCGGGAGAATTCCGGAACAGGGTATGCCAGCCCAGCCCCTGCCACGTCCATGCTTGAGCAGCGGTTTTCAGCGATTGCCTTGGCTCGCCCCACCCCGTAGTTTGGGACCAGACCTGCCGAGAACAGCGCCAACCAAAAACAATAAACTCCGGAGAGAAAACCCATGGCACGCCTGAAATTCGGAGCCTTCCTGGCGCCGCATCATCCGATCGGCGAGCATCCGATGCTGCAATTCCGCCGCGACCTCGATCTGGTCGAGCAGCTCGATGAGCTCGGCTACGATGAATTCTGGTGTGGCGAGCATCATTCCTCCGGGTGGGAAACCATCGCATCGCCGGAGATGTTTCTGGCCGCCGCCGGCGAGCGCACCAAACGCATCAAGCTCGGCACCGGCGTGGTGTCGCTGCCCTATCATCATCCTTTCAACGTCGCGCAGCGCATGGTGCAGCTCGACCACATGACCGGTGGCCGCGCCATCTTTGGCTCCGGACCGGGCGCGCTGGCTTCGGACGCTCATACGCTCGGCATCGATCCGATGACGCAGCGCGATCGCCAGGACGAGGCGATCGCGATTATTCGCCGGCTGTTCCGAGGCGAGCGCGTCAGCGCGAAGAGCGACTGGTTCACGATGAACGACGCCGCGCTGCAGATCCTGCCGTTGCAGGAAGAGATGCCGTTCGTGGTGGCCTCGCAGATTTCGCCTTCCGGAATGACGCTGGCCGGCAAATACGGCATCGGCATCATTTCGCTCGGCTCGATGTCGACGCAGGGCCTGATGGCGCTGCCGACGCAATGGGGTTTTGCCGAGGACGCGGCCAAGAAGCACGGCACCACCGTCAGCCGTTCCGATTGGCGCGTGCTGCTGAGCTGGCACATCGCCGAAAGCCGCGAACAGGCGCACCGCGAGGCCGGCGCCGGACTGATGCGCTGGCACAATGAATATAATGTGGGAACGCTGCAGCGGCCCGGGCTGCAGCGGTTTACTTCGCCCGAAGATGCGCTGGAGAAGACCGCGGGTGGCGAAGCCGCCGCCTCCACCATTGGCACCCCTGACGATCTGGTCAAGACCATCAAAAACCTGATGGACGTGAGTGGCGGGGTCGGCACCATCGTCGGATTCGTGCACGACTGGGCTAACCCCGAGAATACCCGCCGCAGCTGGGACATGGTGGCGCGCTACGTGGTTCCGGAAATCAATGGCTATATCGACGGCTTGCGCAAATCCCAGAAATTCGTGATCGAGAATCGCGCGGTGTTCGAGCGCGCCGGCCAAGCCGTGATGGCCAAGATCATGGAAAACGAGAAGGCCGCCGCCGCTCTATCGCTTACCGGCCCGGGCCGCGTCGCCATCCCGACCATCAACGCACCGGATCTGCAGAAGGAAGCCGCAAAACGCAAAACCAAGGCGTGAGTCGCGCGCGCATCCTGAATCTGCTCCGGCAACGCGCGAGCGCCAGTGCGAGGGCGGCGAAGTTTGCGCCTGACACGCAAAGGGTCACTGGCTAGCCTGGATCCTGCGATCGCAACAAGTTGCGATCCATGATGGTCTGGGGAATAACGGAGCGACTGCCATGTCGATGCAAAGTGTGGCTTCCCCCGCGATTACCCTTACCCCGCCAAAGCGCAACTCGCTGACCCACATCCCCGGTGACGAGGGCTGGCCGATCATCGGCAAGACGCTCGACGTGCTCGCCGATCCCAAAGGACAGGTCGAGCGAATGTCCGCCAAATACGGGCTGGTGTATCGCAGCCACATTTTTGGCGAGACCAGTCTGGTGCTGCTTGGGCCCGAGGCGAACGAGCTGGTGCTGTTCGATCAAGCCAAGCTGTTTTCCTCGACGCACGGCTGGGGCCAGGTTCTCGGTCTGTTGTTTCCGCGCGGGCTGATGCTGCTCGATTTCGAGGAGCATCGGTTGCATCGGCGCGCGCTGTCGGTCGCGTTCAAATCCGGACCGATGAAATCTTATCTCGCGGCGCTCGACACCGGGATTGCAGCGCAGGTCAAGAAATGGAAAGCGCAGCCGGGCCCGATGCTGTTTTACCCGGCGATGAAGCAGCTCACGCTCGATCTCGCCGCGACTTCGTTCCTCGGCGCCGAGATCGGCCCGGAGGTCGACGAGATCACGCGCGCATTCGTCGACATGGTCGCGGCGTCGATCTCGGTGATCCGCAAACCGCTGCCAGGCACCAAGATGGCGCGCGGCGTGCGAGGCCGCGAACGCATCGTGGCTTACTTCTCGGAACAGATTCCGATCCGTCGCAATAAGGGCGGCGGCGAAGACCTGTTCTCGCAGCTATGCCACGCCACCCACGAGAACGGTGCGCTGCTTTCGACGCAGGACATCG
>VAZS01000198.1 GCA_005884855.1 Alphaproteobacteria bacterium
GAGCTGCGTCGCCTGCGCCGTCGCTGCAGGATTGACGAAGAAACCGATCTTCTCGCCGCCAACATTCGGGTCCTTATAGAGACCCGGGAAGAAGGCGAAGAAGTTCATCTGCAAAGCGACCTGACCCGATTTGAAGGCATCGAGCCCCTCCGACATGTAGGCATTGGAATAACCCGGAGGCGTGCAGCACTTGTAGAGCTCTTTATAGGCTTCGAGCCCCTTCACCGCACCGGGCGAATTGACGAAGCCGTCCATCGCATACGGCTTGTTGGGGTCCTGATATTTGAAGCCGTAGTCGTAAAGATAGTTCGAGACACCCATGGTGATGCCTTCCGAACCGCGCTCCGTATAGATCGCCGCGCCATAAACCTTTTTGCCATCGATGTCGCGGCCCTGGAAGAATTGCGCGATCTCGCGGAGCTCATCAAGCGTCTTCGGCACGGCGAGATCGCGACTATACTTGGCCTTGAAATCTTTCTGCACGTCGGGTCGCGCGAACCAGTCCTTGCGATAAGTCCAGCCCACCGCATCGCCCATCGCCGGCAGCGCCCAATAGTTCGGCGTGTTCTTCGGCCACTGTGAGTAGCCGACGACGGTTGCCGGCATGTAGTCGTCCATCTTGATTCCTTCCTTTTGGAAGAAATCATTGAGCTTGACGTACTGACCGTTCTCGGCGGCGCCGCCGATCCACTGGGAATCGCCGATGATGAGATCGCACAACGACCCGCGTGAATTGAGTTCGTTCAGGAAACGGTCGGCATAGTTCGGCCACGGCACGAATTCGAATTTCATGCCGATACCGGTTTTGGCGGTGAAGTCCTTCGATAGTTCGACCAGCGCATTGGCGGGATCCCACGCAGCCCAGCACAGCGTAATGGTTTTGCCCTGCGCTTGCGCGGGCGTTGTTGCCGCTCCCATGCCGAGCGCGGCGGTAATAGCGCCGCCTGCCGCAAAAAGCGCCTTGAGTGTATTCTTCATGCGCATTCCTCCGTGTTGAACCGGCCATGGACATGGCGCGGCGTTCCTGCCCGCTCGAAGGGTTCGAGCGGTGCGACAAGGTCGTGACGGGCTGAATAAGTTGGCTAAGTTTCCTCGCGCTCGCCCGGATTCTTGGCGTCCGGTGAAGCTCGATTTGTTTAGTGAAACACTGTTTACTAAACATTGCAAGCGGGCTGATAAAAATTTTTGCAGAAAAGCAGTTTCTGCATTGGCGCGGACCGCCTGGACCGACACGCAGCTCTGCACCCGAAGCTTTTGCTCATCCGTCCTAGTGCATCGAGAAACAGATCAAGTGCGGGTCCTGATCTCAGCAAAACGGTTTTTTCTGACGATCTGCGTATCTAAAACGCGAGCCAACTGACGGTCGCATTTGGCTCATCGACTATGATCTCGGATACGTTCGTCTCTGGATTCTTCACGCTCATGAGCGTCCTGCGAGCATTCCATACTGCGGCGGACCTACCCGCCATTTCCTTTTGCCCACAGTTTCTCCCAGCCGCCTTTCCATGAGGACGGCACGATCGCATCCGGCAGCCGCGTGAACCAACCGAACAACTTGTTCTCCTCCGGCGGCGCCCGACTGGACTGCAGTCCACCGCCCAAGGCCCCCTGCGGTTCGCCGCGGACCTGGACGTATTTGGCATGCGCCACCCTGACGCGATCAGGGAGAGGCCTCAAAACACGCCGCGCATGACGATGATCGGCCGGACGCACCATCACCGCATGCTTCTCCTTTGCTTCGGCAGGCTTGCTCGCAGCAGGCCGAGCCGGCAACGGCGCCGATAGAGCAACGCTGGATTCGTTCTCGCCGGCCGTTGTTGCGACGGACATGACCGGCTGCATCGTCGGATCGTGGAGTTCGAGGCGGTCACCACGCGCCAACGATGGGGACGGCTCGTCTTCGGGAAAGTCCGCACGCAACAAGTCCAGGCCCCGTCGTCTTAGCCCTTCCATCCTGTCGGCCTGCGCTTCAACCTGAGGGACGACGGCCGGACTGGAAGAAGGATCTCCCCGACGTTCGGTCGCGCTTACCGCGCCTGCTCGAATTTCGCTCCAACCTACAACAAGCAGCGCAGCCAGCCCAGCGATGCCCACCATGACGCCGACCCAGGCAACCCTCAGACCCGCCGGCGTGAAAGATGCAGGCGTTGGGTGCGATCCGAAGAACTGGTCACGAATCCTGCCTACGATCCGGACTATTGTCCCCGCCATGCGGCGGCACCTATCCGAGAACTCAAAGAAAAATCCGGCCTCACAACAAGCTTCGGCTTCGTGATCCATTCGGAGATACGTCAGCCTACTCCGGTCTGCGAGATCTAACCTTTCAATCTGCTGTCGTCCCATCGAGAGGGTCCTTTCGAACAACCTCCCAGCCCATTTCACCTAAATAAGGGAACACCGTCGAAACATGCGCGCAATAGCGTTGGGCTCCGTCGCGAGCTGCAAAATTCACTTTTTGTAACCGCTTGTGAGTGCGCTGGCCGACATAAGCGGCCATTGATAAGGAAACGCCAGCGCGTCGATTATGGCCACGTGCTTGCGGATCAAAGAGCTATTTGTGTTAGCGGCGGCATCTTTCCTGACGATGCCTTGATGCCCGGGCATTTGATTTCCATACAAGCCGAGCTACCCCCAAAAATGGCGCTCCACTGTTCATGCTGCGGCCTTGCTTTGGTCAAAAGAACATCGGGAGTGATCTCGATGATCGCATTCGTTCGGGGACATTGGAAAGATGGGAGAGCCAATGAAGTCCACGCTTGAGCCGAAATCCACTGATCCACAACAGTCCAGTCCGTCGCTGTCACCCCAAGATAACGAGCTGGTCGCGCGTGCAGATGAACGACTCGCGCACGCTTATGAACAGATCGCGAGTGCAGATGAACAGCTCGCGCGCATGAATGAGAAGCTTTTCGGACTTGCGCACGATGACGCGCGCCATGGGTCTAGCTCTGCTCGCGCCAGGCCCGCGCTGCGATGTGCGATCGGTTTACTGTTGGCAGGCTGCATCTTTGTCGCTGCTTTTGCGGCGCAGTCGTCCTACGGCGATGCAGCTAGGCTGATTATGCTTCGGTGGTACCCTCAACTCGCTTCAACTCCGTTCCTGCCGCAGGAAAAACTCGAGATCTCCACACAAGCGAGCCCATCTGCCGTTCAAGTTGTTAGAACGGGTGCACCTCCGGCTCAGCCGACATCACAGGATACGGTCCCACCAGCCGCTACCTTGCCAGAGCTGGCACAGATGCTCCAGTCCGTGTCGCATGACCTTGCCAACCTGCAGCAATCCAACGAGCAGATGAAGACCAGCCAAGAACAAAACGCCCACGACATTGCGCGCGTCTCCGAGCAGGTTGCAGCCGCCCAGGCACAAATGGCGCGTGAGAACGCGAATGCTGCCGAACAGCTTAGGATGCTTCAACAGCGAATGGCCCACCTCACCACTGCGCCTTCCGAGCAGAACCTACGGCCGAAGGCATCAACGCCGCCAACGCCGATTGCCCCCTCAAAACCTAAGCCGCTGCCGGCGCTTCCGTCGCCGCAAGCCAGAGCGCAGCCGCTGGCTCCAACAGAGTTGCGGCCCGGTCAACAGTAGTTGTTCTCGAGGTCCGAAGTTGACGCCTCACTGCTCGGTTTGAAAACGAAGAAGGCTGCCGGGATTGCAAGCGAAAAAAAGCGCGAAGATCATTGGCAAAATCTTTTTTTGCTCGAAATTGATTTGTTCGACGACACCCTGCAGGAGACCGGAGCCCCGGCGTTCAGACTCAGCGACGGCAGGTGCGGGCGCAATCCGCCCGGAACTTTCCGAATCGAAATTGTTCCCGCGGGCCCAATGAAAAAGCCCTGCGCCGGCAAGCCGTTATCATCGCACTCGCTCTGAGGCCCTTCAAATCTTGTTGTTCGGCGTGAACCTTCGAAAGCCGCGTTTATTTCCAACCGTAAGCAGTGATGCGAGTTCTAACCTTAAGAGAATTGAGCATGCGAGCGGATCGAGTTCTCATCAGCTTCGCGATATCAATTGCTTGCGGCATGGCTGTTGAAAATGCGGCCTTCTCCCAGGATTATCGAGGAACGTGGAAACAACAAATGGCCTGCACGCCCGATGTCTGGCGATTATGCAGCGCGCAGGTGCCCGATGTGAACAGGATTGTGGCTTGCTTGCAACGAAATAGTCAACAACTCAGCGGGCCATGTCGCGCGGCCATTGAGCCAACCGTCAACTCGCGTGGCTACGACCAGCCGCCATACGATCGGGATTATCGGCCGAGGCGTGATCGCGAATACGAGCAGCGGCCTTATCGCGACTATAGACTCGATCCTTATGACTATAGGCCCAATCCTTATCCTTACGACGACTAACGACCCACGGGCGCGATGATCCAAAGCTAGTGCGATAGGCTCGATAACGCAGTATCGCTGCGAACCCATGATTTAATTGTGGGCAAATGGCCGATATGGTTCCCGAATTAACTCCTAACACGGCCATTCAGCTTAACAAGCGAGTTTCGTTGCAGACTTTCGCGGCAATGATATCGCTTGCCGATGACGCGAGAGCGGATTTGGAATTTTGTCTCTGCGGTCGCGTTGTTTGTCGGGGCTGCGGCTTGGTTGTGGTTTCTCGTTCGCTTTTATGACGAGCTAGTTTTCAGACACTGACAGTTCGTCAAGGATGAGCCTTCACCCACTCACCATCGCGGAAAGTCCGACGTATTTGAGGCGCAGGCAACGCTCGTCAGATGAGCATTGCCGCTGCGGACAAGGGCGCGCAGGCGTAAAACCCGCCGGGCGTGAACCGGTCAGCCTGGTTACTATTCGGTTTCCTCTCCAATGCCCGCGAGTATTTCCCAACCGTAACTCGCGAGGCGCGTTCCTATGATGCAAAGCAGGGCGGCGTAGGCCGAAGCGTGGCCAATGATCACCGTTAGGATCGGATCAATTGCGCGCATTTGTCGTTCTCCTTGCGCAAAAACCCAGGCTCAGCGCGGAGCCATGGGCAGCTCAAACGTGCTCGGCATTTATGTGGATTAGTGAGCGCGACGGCAGCACGGCCGGAAATCAGTAGCTCGGCAATTCTGCGGCCAGCAGAGGCACGGCGACAACCGATCAATTGCAGTTATCAACAGCAGAGACGTCATAGAATTGCGCGGTTCCGTCATCCGCGACCGTGTTTCAGGCTAGGCAAGCTCAAGCTCGTTGCGGCACACTAAGGCGTCAGCAAACAAGATCCTCAGCGCAAGCCGGCCAATGGCAATCCCATTGCGAGCTGC
>VAZS01000199.1 GCA_005884855.1 Alphaproteobacteria bacterium
TTCGACCAAGCCGCAGCCGCCACCATCGGTGTGTTTTTGTGTTCCCGGACGATCACGGTCATGGCCGCGATCGCCACGGTCATCAGGCAAGTGAGGGCTATTCCAAGCACATCGGAACTGGCCCGCGCATTGCCGACGATGATTGCGACCCCGCACAGAGCGGCAACACTCGCCAGCATGGTTTGCCGATCGGGCGGCTTCTCGAAGCCATATCCAGCCGAGCGCAGCGGCCACGAATGGGGCTGTGGCGATAATGATCGCAACGTTTAAGACGCTGGTCAGCTGCAGGGCCGGGATGAAACTGACCATGCCCAACGTCGAGAGCGATGCGACGAGCCAACCGCTCCTTCCCATCCGTGTCAAATCCTTCAGCCCGCTTCGGCCTTGGTTAAGGACCAGAACCGCCGCGATCAGCCCGCCGCCGAAGAGGCCTCGCCAGAATAATATCGTCCAGGAATCAAACGGCAGCAGGCGCGTAAAAAACGGAGCCGTGCTCCAGGCCACGGCGGCGGCGACGACGAGGCTAACGCCTAAGCGCTGGGAATGAAGCCCCGCCACTAAAAAATCCAATCGTTGATACGGCTGTGCCTGATTGCGGGGCGATCTGGTGAACCAAACTCAAGATGACGTGCGGACGCGCTTCTCCACGTTCGCTATTCTTGCGGGCACTCCGAATTCCCTGCGGCACACTTCTGCGAGCACGGCGACGCCTTGGCGGATTTGCTCATGCGAGGGGCTCGCAAAGCAGAGCCGTAACCGGTTGCGGGCGTAGGCCTTGTCGGTGGACCACTCCGGCCCCGGATTGATGGAGACGCCGGCCGCAAGTGCGGCCTGATACAGTTTTAGCGTGTCGACGTTGTCGGGCAGCTTGACCCACAGGAAAATACCGCCCTTTGGCTGGTCAAATTCGGCCGATGTGCCGAACTGCTCGTTGAGCGTTTCCATCATCGTGTCGAGCTTGGCACGCAAGCCACGCGTCAGCTTCGGCACGTGTTCGGCGAAATGCGGGGCGCAATATTCCGCCAGTACCATCTGCTCCAGCGCGCCGGATCCAGCGTCGGTCTTCAGTGCCAGCATTCGCGACAGGGCAGCCCAGGGAGCGACGATGAAGCCCACCCGCAGCGCCGGGGCGATCGATTTGGAGAACGAGCCGATGTGGATGACGCCGCCGTTTTTGCTCATGGCATAGAGCGCCGGCGGGCGTTTGCCGTCCCAGATCAGGTCGGCATAGCAGTCGTCTTCAAAGATCGGCACACCGTATTGTTGGGAAAGGTTCAGGAGTTCGACGCGGCGGCACTCGGGCAGGATCGTGCCGGTCGGGTTCTGCACGGTCGGGATGGTATAGATGTATTTCGGCGTGATGCCGCGGTGCTTGAGGCAGCATTGCGTTGACGAGGTCCAGCGCCTGCAGCGAGCCGGAAACGATCAGTATCTCGTCGGCGGCGGTTTCGATGCCCGCGTCGCGTTCTAGTTTTTTCGCGAGAAATTCGCGCAGCGGAAGATATCCTTGCGGGCCGCTCGCAAGCCCATAAGTAGCGAGCGTCTTGCCCTCGCGCCTGAGAACGGCGTTCACAGCCTCGATCAGGCCCTCGACCGGAACCTGGTCGGGATCGTTGTTGCCACCGACGAAGCTGTAATTGGCGAGCCCAGTCCACTTGGCCGCGGGCGCAGGCGATCCCGCCGGCAGCAGAGGTGCGAAATCAAACGTTCCTGAACTCATGGATAGCGCCCTTAATTCTGGGGTGGACCTTAAGCTATGAAATATTGAAGGGGAATGCGCGAGTTCCTAGCTGAGCCAGAAGGAGGAGGGAGTGCGCGGCAAGACAATCGAGGCTGATTTCGGCAGCGGCGGCCATGGCCGGCGACATTCCGGCTTGCGTAATCAAGCTGGCGCGGGCTGTCGAGTCCGGCTAATGGTCCCTGCATAAAGCGAGACCCTCGAATGGCCGACCCGATCCAGCAAGTACTGCAAGCCTTTGCTCAAGGCGAACTCGTCGTCGTCACAGACGACGATGACCGCGAAGGCGAGGGCGACCTGATTGTGGCGGCCTCGATGTGCACCGCCGAAAAGATGGCGTTTATCATCCGCCATACCTCCGGCATTGTCTGCGCGCCGATCACTATCGAAGATGCGCGGCGCCTGCGGCTCGATCCGATGGTGGCCCATAACGAATCCAGTCATACCACCGCTTTTACGGTTTCCATCGACTACAAGCCCGACGGCGGTACCGGGATTTCGGCGGAAGAACGCGCCTCATGCTGCCGCGCGTTGGCCAACCCGAATGTAGGTGCCAACGATTTCGCGCGCCCCGGCCACGTGTTTCCGCTGATTGCGCGCGAGGGCGGGGTGCTGCTGCGGTCGGGTCATACCGAAGCCGCGGTAGATCTCTGCAAGTTGAGCGGCCTGCCGCCGGTCGGCGTGATCAGCGAGTTGATGAACGACGACGGCACCGTCATGAAGGGCGAGCAGGTGTCCCGGTTTGCCGCCGTTCATAACATCAAGCACGTCACGATCGCCGACATGATCGCCTATCGCCAGGCCCGCGAGAAGCTGATCGAGCGGGTATCGACCTTCACCACTGAAAGCCCGATCGGGCTGCTGCAAGGCTTTGCCTATCGTTCGCCGTTCGATTCCATCGCGCACGTCGCTTTCGTTTATAATGGTATCGGCGATGGCAAAAACGTGCTGACCCGGTTTCACAAGCCCAATATTGTCAAGGACATCTTCACCGGACCGAAGCGCATGCAGGCCGTGCTAGAGCGCTTCCAAAAGGCGAACCGGGGCGTGCTGATCTATCTGCGGGATGGCGCGGCGGGAGTTCCGGTTGCTCCGCTGCCCGCGGAAAAATCCGCGGAGGCCGACCGCAATCGGCAATGGCGCGAAGTCGGTGTCGGCGCGCAGATCTTGCGCGATCTCGGCGTCACTTCGATCCGTAATCTGACGTCCTCGGTGCACGACTACAAGGGACTGTCCGGATTTGGCATTGAGATCGTCTCCAGCGAGCAGCTTGAAGGCTAGCACACCTGTCGTTCCGGGGCGCATCTGCAATGCGAAGACTGGAATCTCGATATTCCCCGATGCGCAATTGCACATCTGAGATTCGCGCTTCGCTCGCGGTGGAATGACAGAAACGAGGATTGCCTAATCCATTTGCGATTCCGTCCGGCGCGTTCTAAAATAAATGAAAAGATGCGAAAGGAATTTCCATGAGCGTGCGCCTTCAGCCCAAGGACAAGCCGTCCCCGGTGGACTTCCAGTGGGACGATCCGTTCATGCTCGACGAGCAGCTAGAAAAGGTCGATCGCGATATTTTTCATGAAATGGGCGAGCTGGGCCTGATCGGCATCACCTTGCCGGAGGAATATGGCTGCGCCAACGCCAGCTACGTCGCCTATGGGCTAGTGGCACGTGAGATTGAGCGGGTCGATTCCGGCTATCGCTCGATGAATTCGGTGCAATCCTCGCTAGTCATGCACCCGATCTATGCCTATGGCGACGAGAACCAGCGCAAGAAATATCTGCCCAAGCTTGCCACCGGCGAGTGGGTTGGCTGCTTCGGCCTGACCGAGCCAGATGCCGGCTCGGATCCCGGCGGAATGAAGACTCGCGCCGAGAAGACCTCCGACGGCTATCGCCTGACCGGTAACAAAACGTGGATTTCGAATGCGCCGATCGCCGACGTGTTCGTCATCTGGGCGAAATCGGCGGAGCACAACAACCAGATTCGCGGCTTTATTCTCGAGAAAGGCATGAAGGGGCTGTCCGCGCCGAAGATAGGTGGCAAGCTCTCGCTGCGAGCCTCGGTGACCGGCGAGGTCGTGATGGAAGACGTGGAGGTACCAAAGAGCGCGCTTTTGCCTAACGTGTCCGGCCTCAAGGGACCATTCGGCTGTCTCAACCGCGCCCGGTACGGCATTTCCTGGGGCGCCATGGGCGCGGCGGAAGACTGCATGCACCGCGCGCGGCAATACACGCTCGACCGCAAGCAGTTCAAGCGGCCCCTGGCGGCGACGCAGCTGGTCCAGAAGAAACTGGCTGATATGCAGACGGACATCGCGCTGGGTCTGCAGGCTTCGCTTCGGGTCGGCCGGCTGATGGACGAGGGCAAGATGGCGCCGGAGATGATTTCCATCGTCAAGCGCAACAATTGCGGCAAGGCGCTCGACATCGCACGCATGGCCCGCGACATGCACGGCGGCAACGGCATCCAGATCGAATATCATGTAATGCGCCACACCGCGAACCTGGAGACCGTCAACACTTATGAGGGCACCCACGACGTCCATGCGCTGATCCTCGGCCGCGCCATCACCGGCATTCAGGCGTTTTCGTAAACTGCCGATCACCCTGGGCGTTGCGTAGCATTCTGCCGTCATCGCCCGCGGAGGCGGGCGATCCAGTATTACAGAGATGCTGGAGATGAATCGAGACGACGCGGCGTACTGGATACCCCGCCTTCGCGGGGTATGACGACACTGGCTTTTGCGCGCGCAAGCGTCAGACAGGATCCCATGGCCGACAACGATGACGTCCCGTTCAATCGCGACTTTGCGCTTAAGCCTGGCGTAGTCGACCAAGTTCGACCCGGCGTTCGGCGGATTCTCTGCAATAATCCCAGCCCGTTCACCTTCACCGGCACGGTGAGTTACATTGTAGGGCAGGGCAAGGTCGCGATTATCGATCCCGGTCCCGACAATGAGGAGCACGCGGCGGCGCTGCTCAATGCGGTTCGCGGCGAAACCGTCACGCATGTGCTGGTCACGCACACCCACCGCGACCACTCGCCCAACACCGCGAGGATCAAGGCGGCAACCGGCGCAACTGTTTATGGCGAGGGTCCGCACCGAGCATCGCGCCCACGCTACGAGAGCGAACAAATCTCCTCGGAGTCCGGCGCCGACCGCGATTTCAAGCCCGACATCAAGGTGCGCGAGGGCGATATGATCGAAGGCGCGGATTGGGCGCTCGAGGCCGTGGCGACGCCGGGCCATACTGCCAATCACCTGGCGTTCGCGTGGCAAAACCAAAGCATGCTTTTCGTGGGCGATCACGTGATGGGCTGGTCGACCTCGATCGTGGCGCCGCCCGACGGATCGATGATCGACTACATGGCCTCGCTCGAGAAACTGACGCGGCGCGGCGAGGAATTATATTTGTCAGGCCATGGACCGGAAATTCCTGAAGGGCCCCGCTATGTGCGCTTCCTCATTCGGCATCGCCAGGCTCGCGAAGCTTCGATCCTGCACCGGCTGGGCAAAGGGGAAGCAGACATTCCGAGTCTCGTGCGCGCGATCTATATCGGAATCGATCCTCGGCTGACGGGTGCTGCCGGTTACTCCGTGCTGGCGCATCTTGAGGATCTGGTCGGGCGCGGAATTGTTGCAACCGATGGCGATCCGGTTATCGGCGGCAGCTATCGATTGGCGAAGTAGGCGCGGTCATTCCGGCCTTCCGCGCCGTCGCGCGCGCCCGCATGTGCAATTGCAGCGGGGAGACTGAGAAGAAGGTTACTTCTTCACCACTTTCGGCGGCAGCTTAATAGGCATCTGCGGCTTGGCCGGCTTGACGTTCTCCGCGGCGGTGTTGATGTCATCGATCAGCTTGCTTATGCGCGCGGCGTTGCTGCCGAAATCGCTCTCGAAATAGCGTGAGGCCGATCGGATGTCGACGCGCGATCCGTCGCCGTCTGGCGTGACGCGGATAGATAGGTCTTCACGAAATCCCATGATCGGCGTCCGCGCCACCGCCTCGATGCGCCCGAACCGGCGCGACGGCTGCGGAGCGCGCTCGTCGATGACGAGCCATTTGCGTTTAGTGACCAGCTCCCGTGTCACCTCGTAGGCCCGCTGAACTGGCAGATCGAGTTCCACCGTCTCGATATCGGGATAGGCGGTCCGCTGTTGTTCGGCTGAATATAGCCCCGCATACACAGCCGGATTCGTGCCTTCACCGGTGCGCAGCCGCGCCAGCGCATCGAAGCGCGGCGGATCGATCGGATCGGTGGTAATGTCGTGGATCGCCGGCAGCTTGCGATATTGCGCGGCGAGATAGGCGGGGTATGCCAGAACCACCGCGTCGATCAAAAATGCGAGCAGGATGCGGCTCATGCCACGCGAACCGTTCTGCCAGATTGCGACAAAAGCGGCCAGCCCGACCAGCATCGAAAGGCCCGCGCAGGCCAGGGCACCGAAAAAGGTGGCCAGCGCCGGCTTCATTTCAAGAAAGCCGAACCGGACGATCATGATCGAGACCAACACCGCCACTACCGAGAATACGGCGAGATTGCGGGCCCATGAGGCGAGGCTGGACACGGGCTCCGACTGATAGGGAGCGGAAAACCTGCGAGCCATCGATCAAATTATGCCAGATTGGTATGTTGCCGGGCGGATCTGCCAGGCTGCAAACTGGCCCGTTTGAGACCACGGACCTGCGGCGATTTCAAGGGACTTTGCCCGTTGAGCAGGACTTGAGGTATGAGTTCGCGGGTAGCTTCGAAGCCTGCAGCCAAGATGGCCGCAGGCTCCTCAGCGGTGGATGCAGTCAGTCGACCGTTCCCCCGTTCCCTCACGCCGCCGCGTTCGGGAACCTGTACGCCTTGAACTGCTCGCGTAGCGCGGTCTTCAGGATTTTTCCGGTCGCGGTATGCGGAATGGCCTCGACGAAAACGATATCGTCGGGCATCCACCACTTGGCGATCTTGCCATCCATGTATTTCAGGATGTCCTCGCGCGTTGCGCTTGCGCCTTGCTTAAGCTGCACGATCAGGAGCGGACGCTCGTCCCATTTCGGATGATAGACGCCGATCACCGCAGCTTCCGCTACTGCGGGGTGTCCGATCGCGAGATTTTCCAGATCGATGGAGGAGATCCATTCGCCGCCGGATTTGATCACGTCCTTTGAGCGGTCGGTGATCCGCATGTAGCCGTACTTGTCGACGGTGGCGACGTCGCCGGTGTCGAAATAGCCGTCATCGTCGAGAATATTACTATCGACGCGGTAATAGGCCTTCGATACGGCTGGGCCGCGCACCTTCAGCCGTCCGAACGTCTTGCCGTCCCACGGCAAGTCCTTATCGGAATCGTCGGTGATCTTCATCTGAACGCCGAATGGCGGATAGCCCTGGGTCTGGAGAATGTCGAGGCGCGCGTCTCCGGTGAGTTCGGCAAACGGTGGTTTCAGCGCGGCAAGCGTGCCGATGGGGCTCATCTCGGTCATGCCCCAGGCATGGCGCACCTTTACCCCCATATCGACAAAGGCCTTGATCATCGTGCGCGGCATCGCCGAGCCGCCGCACACCACCATTCTCAGATGCGGCAGCTTCAGATTGCTGGCGGCCATGTGATTGAGCAGCATCAGCCACACCGTCGGCACGCCGGCGGTGTGCGTCACCTTTTCGGTTTCCAGCAATTCGAAAACAGATGCGCCGTCGAGTTTCGCGCCAGGCAGCACCAGCTTAGTACCCATCGAGGGCGCGGAAAAGGCAATGCCCCAGCTATTGGCATGGAACAGCGGGACAACCGGCAGCATTGTATCCGCGGCGTTTGCACCGAGCGAATCGCCGGTGTTGGCCATCAGCGCATGCAGCACGTTGGAGCGATGCGAGTACAATACTCCCTTGGGATCGCCCGTCGTCCCCGAGGTGTAGCACATCGCAGCCGCGGTATTTTCATCGAAGGTCTTCCACTCGAAATTTCCATCGACTTGCGCGATCCAATCCTCATAGGCGACCGCGTTCTTCAGCGTGGTCTGCGGCATGTGCGCCTTGTCCGTGAACACCACATAGCGTTCGACGCTGGGCAGCTTGTCCGCGATTTTTTCCAGGATCGGCACGAAGGTGAGATCGGTCATCACCACGCGA
>VAZS01000200.1 GCA_005884855.1 Alphaproteobacteria bacterium
AGGCCGATCTTCTGCTCGGCTACGTCATGGATCAGTCGATGAAGATCAAGGACGCCACCGGCAAGGACGTCTATCCGATCAAGTTCGCCGACTACGGTATCAACATGGTCTCCTCAGGGATCATCGCCAACACCGATTACGTCAAGGCCAACGCCGATCTGGTGAAGCGCTTCATGTCCGCCACCACCAAGGCGGTCGAAGCCGCCGAGAAAGACCCGAAAAATGCGGCGCAGTCGATCCTCGACGCCAATCCGAAAGGCGGCAAGATCGATACGCTCACCCAAGGGTTCGAGCTGACCATTCCGCTCTATAGGACGCCGGAAACCAAGAGCAAGCGGCCCTTCCAGGTCACCGATCAGAACATGACCGACACCGTCAACCTCATGGTCGAATATGGCGGGCTCGATGCCAAGGCCAAGGAAAATCCGAAGGCGTTTTATACCAATGAGTATCTGCCGAAGTAATGAATGTGTTCGAGATGCGCGAGTTCGGTCACCTCGCCCCGCTTGCGGGGAGAGGTCGGATCGTTCTTACGATCCGGGTGAGGGGGTTCTCCGCGAATCCGAGGCTGACGCCAGTCCCCCTCACCCCGACCCTCTCCCCGCAAGCGGGGTGAGGGAGAGGTTGTCCATCGTAAGTTCGTGATCAAACGCGCCCGCTCCCGATCAGGCTCTCTAACGGACGTAACTGAATGAACCCGGCGACAAAACCAACCGCTGCTGCGTCCGTTGGATTTTCATATCAAGGCCGGCGAGTTCTTTGTCGTGGTCGGGCCGTCCGGCTGCGGCAAATCCACGCTTTTGAAGATGATCTCCGGGCTGCTCGCGCCCTCGACGGGCGAGATTGTTGTCGAAGGCGAACAGGTGACGAAACCGCACGGCAATGTCGGCATCGTGTTTCAAAACTCGCTGCTGCTGCCGTGGCGCAACATCCTCAACAACGTCATGCTGCCGATAGACATGAAGCGGCTGCCGCGCGATCAATATTTGCCGCGCGCGATGGAGCTGTTGAAGCTGGTCGGCCTCGAAGGTTTCGAGAGGAAGCTGCCGTGGCAGTTATCCGGCGGCATGCAGCAGCGGGCCTCGATCTGCCGGGCGCTGGTGCACGATCCCAAGATCATGCTGATGGACGAGCCATTCGGCGCGCTCGATGCCATGACGCGCGAACGCATGAATGTCGAACTGATGCGAATCCAGCGCGAAACCGGCAAGACCGTGCTGTTGATCACCCATTCGATACCGGAAGCCGTGTTTCTCGCGGATCGCGTACTGGTCATGACGGAGCGGCCCGGCGCCATCGCGGCGATTTACGATGTGCCGCTGCCGCGCCCGCGTTCGCTCGACGCCATGGCCGAGCCCGCTTTCACCGAACTGGTGCAGCGCATCCGCAAGCATTTCTTCACCCAAACCGCGCTGGATTGAGGCAAAGCGTCATGCCGCCACGTGTCGCCGTGCGGGACATCGAATTTTTCGAACGCCCGGTGCGCTTTGTCCGGCCGTTCCGGTTCGGCGCCGTGGTCATCAATGCCACGCCGCAACTGTTCGTGCGCGCCGAGATCGAGGTGGAGGGCAGGGGCACTTCGGTCGGCGCCAGCGCCGAATTGCTGGTGCCGAAATGGTTCGACAAGCGACCGCAGCTTTCGCCCGAGCAGACGGTTGCGGAACTGCGGCGCTCGCTTGAGATCGCGCGCGATCTCTATCTGGATGTTCAGGGATTCCAGACTGCGTTCGGACTTCATGCCCGGTGCATTGCGGCACAGGTGGCGGCCTGCGCCCGCGAAGATATCCCGGCGCTCGCCGCCGCCTACGGGCCGGCTGAAATCGACAAGGCGATTTTGGACGCGCTGCTGCGTTGCTGGGATGCGAACTTTTTCGACGGCATGGCCGCGAATATCGCAGGCGTCGATGCGAGCCTGACCCCGGATTTACGCCATGAGGACATCGCGCAATTCCTCGCCCGCTGCTGGCGACTGGAGCGGGTCGCCGTCCGGCATACCGTCGGACTCGACGACAAGATCGACGGGGAGGGGGGCGTCACGGATGCAACCCAGAACGCCGGCGCGCGCTACTTCAAGCTCAAGCTCAACGGCGATGTCGAACACGACGTCTCGCGCCTGATCCGTATCGGCCGGGACCTGGCGAGGTTGCCGCATAACTATCGCGTGACGCTGGATGCGAACGAGCAATATGCGGACCTCGTAGCCTTGCGCGCGCTGATCGATCGGCTTGACCATGACCGCGCGCTGGCGCCGATCGCGACAAGACTGCTCTACATCGAGCAGCCGATGCCGCGCGACATTACGGGGCAGTCGCCGCTCGGCGCGCTTGCCGGCCGTAACTTCATTATCGACGAGGCCGACGATTCCTATAATGCGTTTCCACTCGCCCGTGCGCTCGGCTATCACGGCGTCTCTTCCAAATCCTGTAAAGGGATCTACAAATCGGTCGTCAATGCGACACGCGCGGCCAAGTGGAGCGCGGGGGCTGAGAAATTCTTCATCACAGGCGAGGACCTGACCTGCCAGGCTGGCCTCTCGGTGCAGCAAGACCTCGCGCTTGGCGCATTGATCGGCATCAGCCATGCCGAGCGCAACGGTCACCATTACGTGGACGGCTTCGGCGATGCGCCTTCCGCCGAGGCGGAGGCGTTATTATCTGGCCATCCTGATCTCTATGTCCGTGACGGAAACAGCATACGGCTGGCGATCCACCAGGGCGATCTCTTGACGGGATCGCTCACGGCGCCGGGTTTTGCGAGCGCCGCGCATCCAGTGTGGTCGGCGTTATCGCCGCTCCAAAAACCACAAGCAAAAATCCTGAAGGAGCAAGTCATATGACGACGCAACGGCTCGGCGTGATCATGAACGGGGTCACCGGCCGCATGGGATTGAATCAGCATCTGATCCGCTCGATCATCGCGATCCGCGATCAGGGTGGTGTGCTGCTTTCCAACGGCGATCGCGTCATGCCGGATCCGGTGCTGGTCGGCCGCGACGCCGAGAAGATCGAGCATCTGGCCAAGCAGTTCGGCGTAGCGCGATGGAGCACTGACCTCGACAAGGCGCTGAGCGGGAAGGACGACAGCATTTTCTTTGACGCCGCGACGACGCAGGCCCGACCGTCGCTGCTGACCAAGGCGATCGGCGCCGGCAAGCACGTCTATTGCGAGAAGCCGATCGCGACCAATCTCGATGAAGCCGTGGCGGTGCTCAAGCTCGCTGCCGCCAAGGGCACCAAGCACGGTACCGTGCAGGACAAGCTGTTCCTGCCGGGCTTGAAGAAGCTGGCCTTTTTGCGCGACTCTGGATTCTTCGGCCGGATCACCGCGGTGCGCGGCGAATTCGGCTATTGGGTGTTCGAGGGCGACTTGCAGGAGCCGCAGCGGCCGTCATGGAATTATCGGGTCGAGGATGGCGGCGGAATCATTCTCGATATGGTCTGCCACTGGCGCTACGTGCTCGACAATCTCTTTGGGGACGTCGAAAGCGTGACTTGCATGGGCACCATCGACATCCCGGAGCGGTGGGACGAAAAGGGCAGGAAGTACAAGGCGACAGCCGATGATTCCGCCTACGCGACTTTTCGGCTGAAAGGCGGCGTGATCGCGCACATCAACATGTCCTGGGCGACGCGGGTCTATCGTGACGATCTCGTCACGTTCCAGGTCGATGGCACCCACGGCTCGGCGGTGGCGGGGCTCAGCGATTGCGTCATCCAGGCGCGGCAGGCGACACCGCGGCCGGTGTGGAACCCGGACGAAAAGCGCACGCACGATTTCTACGCGGACTGGCAAAAGCTTCCGGAAAGCACCTCCTACGACAATGGCTTCAAAGAACAGTGGGAGATGTTCATTCGCCACGTCTGCGAGGACGCGCCCTACAAATACACGCTGCTGGAAGGCGCCAAGGGCGTGCAGCTCGCGGAATGCGCGCTGCAGAGCTGGCAGGAGCGGCGGTGGATTGACGTCGCGCCCATCAAACTGTGAGGACCGAAACCATGAACAAACCGGTTTTGCCAAAATCCTCCTTGTCGCTGAAATTGCCGAGGCCCGACCGCGGCCTCGAGACCTACCGCCTGGCGACCTCGCGAAGCTTTCCCGACAAACTTCAGGGCACGCTCAACCGCGTGGCGTTTTCGGCCGCGCATGTGGTTTGCGATCCGCTCGCCGATGTCGATCCATGGCTGTCGGCGGCAATCGATTGGGACAAGACGATTGCGTTTCGCGAACACATCTGGGACCTCGGGCTTGGCGTCGCCGAAGCGATGGACACCGCCCAGCGCGGCATGGGGCTGGACTGGCCGACCTCGCTGGAATTGATCCAGCGTTCGGTGGCCGCGGCCAAGGCGAGGGGCAACGCGCTGGTGTTTTCCGGCGCCGGCACCGATCACCTCGCCCCGGACGATGCCAAAAACCTGGATGACGTGATCCGCGCCTATGAGCAGCAGATCGCCGCGATCGAAAAGGTGGATGGCCGGATCATCCTGATGGCCTCGCGCGCGCTGGCAAGGATCGGCCGCAACCCCGAGGACTACGTCAAGGTTTACGATCGCGTGTTGTCACAGGTGCGCGAGCCCGTGATCATCCACTGGCTCGGGGACATGTTCGATCCGGAACTCAGGAATTACTGGGGTACGGCCGATCTCGACGAGGCAATGGATGTCGCGGTCGGGGTCATCAACGCCAATGTCGCCAAAGTGGATGGTGTGAAGGTTTCCCTGCTCGACAAGCAGCGCGAGATCGATATGCGCGGCCGGCTCGACAAGAAGGTCAAGATGTATACCGGCGACGACTTCAACTACGCTGAACTGATCGCTGGCGACAGCAGCGGCTTTTCCCATGCGCTGCTCGGGATCTTCGACGCCATTGCGCCTGCCGCGTCCTATGCGCTGTCGCGGCTGGCTGCCGGCGACCAAGCCGGATTCCACGACGTGCTGGGGCCAACGGTGCCGCTGTCGCGCCATGTCTTCCAGCCGCCGACGAGGTTTTACAAAACCGGCATCGTGTTCATGGCCTATCTCAACGGCCACCAGGATCATTTCACCATGGTGGGTGGCCAGGAGAGCGCGCGTTCGACGCTGCATCTGGCCGAGCTGTTTCGGCTGGCCGACAAGGCGGGCCTGCTTGCCAATCCCGAGCTTGCGACGCGGCGCATGAAGGCGGTGCTTGCGCTGCGTGGCGTTGAAGCGTGATGCGAGACTTTTCCGCCGATCATCGCTGGCTTTCCCTCAATACCGCGACCGTCCGCAAGCAGGGCAACCTCACCGAGATCATCGAGGCCTGCGCACGGCACGGCATCCGTGCCATCGATCCCTGGCGCGATCAGGTCGCGGCTATCGGCCTTGATCACGCCGTGCGTGCGGTACGCGACGCCGCGCTGGAGCTGTCGGGCTATTGCCGCGGCGGTATGTTCACCTCCGACGCCGCGCACCGCATCGAAGTGCGCGATGACAACCGCAGGGCTGTCGATGAGGCCAAGGCTCTGGGCGCGCCATGCCTGGTGTTGGTAGTCGGCGGTCTGCCGCAATATTCGCGGCCGGGAAGTATGTCCTCAAAAAATATCGCGGCCGCGAGGATGCAGGTGGAGGATGGGCTTGCCGAGTTGATGGTGTACGCGCGCGGTGCAAATATGCCGCTCGCGATTGAGCCGCTGCATCCGGCCTATGCCGCCGACCGCGCCTGCGTGAATACGACCAAACAGGCGCTTGATCTCTGCGATCGGCTCGATCCGCAACGCAGCGGCGCGCTCGGCG
>VAZS01000201.1 GCA_005884855.1 Alphaproteobacteria bacterium
AGCCTTGTCGATTGCCTTTCCTTGTCTTACTAATAAGATAATTCCTGAAATAGTCAAAGTATGTGCAAGATTGAGGACCTGGAACATTTGGACGAGCGAAATATTTCTCAAGAGCATCTGGATAATATGGGTTATCAGGGTCCTGCTCAAGCAAATATACTGGCTTAACTGTTGATGCCCGCATTGCTGGAAGTGCTGTAGGAAGATAAATACTTCCAGAGGACATATTGAAAATACTAAAGCTCAGGAGAAGTACCATACATTCCATAGAGCCCATTCGTCTTGCGAGGAGGTGTGAGGTTGTATGATTGCTGCTCTGGATATTTAATAGCGATTTGGGTTCTGCCTTTGTAACATACTTTGAGATGTAGGATGCCAAACCTGTCCCTGTGCAGTATTGGACATTACAATGTCCTTCCCATAACAGGAGCAATTTTGCATTATAAGGCACAACCCATTGGTCTGCTTCTGATAGTCTCTTATAGGTGTATCGTAGATCATTTTCTTGCAGATAGGTTACAGAAGATAAGGGAGCAGGAAAACCCTTTCGACATTGTCCTGTAGGAGCTTGAGGTCCACCGCATAATGTATCTTTGCAGGTGTGAATCTGGAACTTTATGATGAGTTCATGTAAAAGTGGTTCCATGTTAGGGTCTGGGACATCGGCTCGAATATATGATTCATTGATGAGCTGTTCAACGGACTTCTCACACCATAAGAGATCATGAGAATGAATAGCTCCACGATTCTGGAATTCTTGTCGTTCAATAAGTTCATTAAGAGAGCCAAAACCGGAATTTTGTGGCTTCCTAAAAAACTGGCTCCGGAGCCAATAAAGGCGTTCATAGTAATACTGTACTGCTTCCCATGGTCTGTCAGAAGCTAGCGTATTCTTAGAGCCTGTGGAGGAAATTATTTTCCGATAAGCAGGCCATTGTTCGTTGAAAGTCAATGTCACAAATATAGTTGGAGTACCACAAGCTCCAAGCATCGCTTTGGTCTTTTGCTCATTCTCAGCAAAGTAGGTATCGCCTGTTCGAATGAAATGAGGTATAGAAGTTGTAAGTTTCTCATTAATCACAGACCAAGGACCATAAATACTCTGTTGCAGAAGATCTGATGCAGGCATTCGTCGATCCAAGGCCTGGCGTGTCCTTCCAGACACTATCCGCTGATTATTTTGTAGAATACGAATAGCCTCAATCTCCATATAAGCCCAGGCTGGCCAATAATGATCCTCTCGGAAGTGACTGATAGCACTATTTAACTTTTGTCGAACACTTTGGAGCAGTGTATCTTTTCCTCGAATTCTATTCTCCTTAGCTGGCCGAATCCAATGACCACGACCAAAAGGATATAAAACTGGGAATAAGAGTGGTTCAATAATAGGATCAGTGCGAAGAAGCCCAGTTGTTTGTTTGTTGCTATCTATTAAAGATGCCACAGGAAGTCTGAAATAGCGGTAATCCTCATTTTGGGTTCTTTCCTCATAAGGTTCAGGATTAAGGATAATGTCAGGTCGATTTAAAGGTCGGTCTTCTGCTTCTTCATCAAATAAAACTGCACTTGGTACCGGATTCATGCCTAGCTCAGATCGAACATCATGACGGGTGAACAGTGGATTGTGCATCAAAAGCCATTGACGGCATGTATTCAAGAGCTGAATATCATGGCCACTATAAATGCTGTTTTGGCTGCTTTCTAAAAAGGCGCCTATCATGCCAGAGAATAAGGCAATAGCTCGTGGATTTCGAGTAACATTCATCCTGCCTGTAATGGTCCGGTAAGTGGTGTAAGGATTGTAGATTTGCTGGGAGCTCTGGGTTCGGCCAAGGCTTGTCTGAAGTGTTAGAGGAGAAAGAAATATTCTGGATCGCTGAGGCAGGTCTAGGAGGCATTGAGGCCAGGGTCCAGGATTGTTCAGAGAACATGGATTAATGTTGCAAGCTTTGCAAATAGCAATATATTCTCGACCATTCTTCATTTGTGTTGTTGGCAAGATCTGTAACTCTTTCCAAAGAGGATATTCATATCCAGGCCGACACCTTTGCCAAATAACATTTCGTGGAAGGAGGAGAAGCGAACAATAAGCACATGGAGTATCTGGAAATTGAAGGTCATATTTATTGCGAAACCGATTATAGAGCCGCATAAATGTTTTATCAAGCTCTGGAACCTCATGTGGTAGAGAAGGAGAAGCGCTTATGATTGTTTCTGAAGTATTAGAGCATTCTTCAATTGATGTAGCTGATTGTGTTCGTGTGCGACCAAGTTGATTTTGACCTTGGTATATGGCAAAAGTCGAGAAAAGGCCAGCATCATTGGCCATAGGAGGGTGATTCGTAGTAATAAAACAGTCATGCGATTGCTGTTCTTGAGGAGGCCTTGGAATATAAGACAGGAAACGTCTTGCTGGGGGCATTATTTTGAAAACTAATAAGCAAAGAATTTATTAGTTCAATATTTATAATTAAAATCGAGACCACTAACTATCATAATGGAAAGATATGTAACAAAACAACCTCCATCACCTGGAGGATAAAATGAAAATAGGTACGTTAAAAGAAATTTCTAAACTACTATCAAAAAGGAAATTGTAATCAAAAAGAACCCAAATCCTTAAAAGCCTTTATAGCTTTAGGCCAAGCGCAAATTTATTTCAGTGAGCTGAGGTGTTCTCAGATTGCTTCTTGGGTTTCCGAGACCGTACAACTCTCTTGCCATTAGTATTATTTTGAAGATCGATCTCCTCAATCACCTCTTGATCTTCAGGAATGGGAGGTTCGGAGAATGTTGGAGAGAGCGGAGAAGAGGGAGATAGTGTATTAGAAGAATCTGTTGTGCATTTTTGCCGCTTAGCAGTAGGTGAAATTTGGGTGCCATTCTCATTTTCTTCAATAGCATCATGAGAATGTTTTGTAGCTGAGGGGCGTAAGGGAGAGAGCTTGAGATCCTTAGAAGTGCCAAAAAGGATTGGACGAGACGATGGTGAGGACTTTAGGGATGGCTGAACAGAAGACGAGTTTGAATTCCTCATTGAAGAGGTAAAGGTCATTTTCTGGACCATACCATATGCTGTACAAATTTAGAAATAAAACTTGCAGAGGATGTGTATATATAAGAGAACTTACCGATTTCTTCTCCTTCGCGGGCAAATGAATAATCAAAGGTAATAAAAAAGTCCTTTCCCTCACATATATATACGATAAGGTTCTTGAACTTATTCAATACAGGGTCTATTGTAAAACGAAGGACAGACTTCAAAAATTAGCAGGAGACATTAATTCAAACATTACAGAACTGACCTGAACCTCTTTCCTTCCATTATATTCGCAGATATTGCCTCGGAAAGTATGAAGTATTGTATTAGGAATTGGCTCAATATCGCAGGCAATGTTGACAACCGCGATCATCTGCATGAATTGCGTGGGAAGGCGGTGATTTTCTAAGGATAATCGGACACAAGAGGATAACAAAAACTAAAGGTTGATGTTAGGAAGATAGTAAAACAAATTTAGTAGCAAATTTAAGGGTATTACCTTTGGCGGTACCTCCCTATCTGGTAGAATTTCTGCCAGAACTACTGTGCCCCGGAGAAGGTAACATTTATTTGTAACCAAGTTCGTATCTCCTTCAGGCCAGAAGCTAACTTCAAAGTAACGGTCTTCACCATTGCCCCCTAGTGGACCCTCCCGGAATAAAATAACAGCATTGCGAGATCCCCCAGTCCCAGAATTTACAGAAGTAACTTGACCAACGACTGAAAAAAAGCAAGGCATTATGAAATAGATGAATACCTGTTGCTATAGATACTCGTGCACCTTACAAGATACACAGTAGCAAGAAGGAAAGTATTGAGACTTAGAGCAGGATAAGTCTACTTGGTCGAAAATACTGGAAAATTGGTTGTAGATGAGATGTGTTGGAAATCTGTATTGTATATTGAATTATGTTGGAAAGGTGAGGGTCGACAGGCACAAATATGGTATGTAGATGAAACAATGTGGTAGAGGTGAGACAGTGAATTCGATTATTGTTATGATGATAATACCAGGAGATATTTATCAACAGGAAAGCCTCTATATATACACATCTTTCAGAGCTCATTGCTCATCAGAGAAACTGATAAGTGCTTTGAGAAAATTTTTACGCCTAAGATATCATGATCTAGCGGTTAATGAGCTGTGAAGCTCTGAAAGATCTGGATGCACCTATCTATCAGCTCTCCTTACAGACATAGCTTTAACTTGGACTAGGCCATCAGAGAAGCTGATAAGCTTTGAAAAAAGTTTTACTCCTAAGGTATCATGATCTGGCGGTTAATGGTCTAGTTCAAGCTGAAGCTACGCTTGTAAGAAAAACTGATAAGTAGATGCATCCAGATCTTTCAAAGCTTCACTACTGCCTATTGATCGCCAGATCATGATACCTCAGGAGTAAAACTTTTGACAGAGCTTATCTGTTTCTTTGGTGGCTTAGTTCAAGCTGAAGCTACATCTATAAGGAAAACTGATAAGTAGGCGCATCCAGATCTTTCAGAGCTTCAATGCTCATTAATCGACAGATCATGATGCCTCAAGAGTAAAACTTTTTTCTCAGAGCTAGTCAGATTCTTTGATGGTCTAGTCCAAACTGAAGCTACGTATATAAGGAGAGCTGATAGATAGGCGCATCCAGATCTCGTTATTGGTGTTGAGGCTCCATGTTGCCACCCGGAGATGACCGAATACGTGATTAACATCTGATGGAAGCTACTCAGATTCTCTAATGGTCTAGTCCAAGCTGAAGCTACGTCTATAAAGAGAGCTGACAGATAGGCGCATCCAGATCTCGCGATAATTCTTTATGGTGTTGAGGTTCCATGTTGCCACCCGGAGATCACTGAACACGTGATTAACATCTGATAGAAGCTAGTCAGAATTCTCTGAAGGTCTAGTCCAAGCTGAAGCTATGTCTATAAGGAGAACTGATAAATAGGCACATCCAGATCTCGTTATAATTTTCTTTATAGTGTTGAGGCACTATTTTTTTGCCACCCAACAATGACTGAACACGTGATTGATATCTGCCTAGCACATATTTCCAACAAAATTACTTGTGTCATATCTCATGAAAGCCAGCTCTGAAGGTACACCAAGCACAAGATGAAAAGAGACACTGAATGAATGAAGATAACAATTGAGAGAACTCAAGAGGATCCT
>VAZS01000202.1 GCA_005884855.1 Alphaproteobacteria bacterium
CGAAGCGTGGTTCGGCTTTGCGCGATTTTCACCCTTCCTGCGGCCGCGCACCGCGATGGGCGCCGCCAACGATATCGAAGCCTGGATGAAGGATCCAAAATCGGTTCAGGCATTCGAGAAGCAGCGCGGTGAACTCGGCGACAAACCGTCCAACGAGCTGCTCTTGAAGACGCGGCTGATCCCCGATCCGAGAGCCGTGCGGCTGCGCGTCTACCAGACCCATTCCACGCACAAGTCGATGTCGGCACTGCGGCAGGGATCGATGCTATTCGTCAAGGACGTCGAATTCCATAGCGTGGAGCAGCAATTCAGGGAAGCGGTGTTTACCCACGCCTCGACGAGCCCCAATCAGCAACTGATCGCCAGCCTCGATGTGGCGCGCCGCCAGATGGAGCTGGAGGGCTTTGGGTTGGTCGCCAACGCAATGGAAGTGGCCTTCGCTATACGGCAGGCGGTCGCCGCCAATCCGCTGATTTCCAAGTATTTCAGTATCCTCGGAGCCGACAAGATGGTGCCGGCGGAGTACCGCGAAAGCGGCTTTGTCGACTTCCTCGCGCCGGGGGCCAATTGGGCGATTGCGCGTCGCAGCCTGCAGGACGACGAGTTCTGCCTCGATCCCACCCGCATGACGCTGGTGTGCGGCACGGCGGGCTTCGACGGAACCCAGTTCAAGGGGATACTCGCCAACCGCTACGGAATCCAGGTCAACAAGACCTCGCGGAATTCCGTACTGTTCCAGTCCAACATCAACAACACCCGCAGCGACGTTGCGAATCTCATTCGGGTGTTGGCTGAAATCAGTGGAGAGATCGATCGCACCCTCACTCAGGGTGGCGCGAACACTCGCAAGACATTCGACGCACGGGTCAAGAGCCTGATGACCGACGTGCCGGACCTCCCGAACTTCTCGCGCTTCCACGATGGCTTCCGGGGCGATGCCGGCGAGAAGACCAATGAAGGCGATATCCGGAGCGGCTTTTATGCCGCCTACAACACGGCGGGTTGTGAGTTTATCCGTCTTGCGGATGCCGAGATCGATCGACGTCTGAAGAGCGGTCCGGAACTGGTCTCGGCCAGTTTTGTCATTCCGTATCCGCCCGGCTTCCCGATCATGGTACCGGGCCAGGTGATCACGCAGGAGACCATCGACTTCATGCGCAAGCTCGATGTCAAGGAGATCCACGGCTACGACGCCAAGGAAGGGTTAAAGCTGGTGCGTCATGAGGCCTTGGCAAAGATGTCCGGTCGTCAACCCGCCGCGGCGCCGAAGCTGAAGAGTGCCGGCGGCAAGTCGTAACGGGGGACCAACATGCAGAGCTTTTTCTCTTTCCTTCAGAGCAATCCATATCTTCTGCTGTTCTTTGTCGTGGGGCTGGCGGTCTGGATAGGGCGCGCGAGCATCAAGGGCTACGGGCTTGGCATGGTGGCAGGAGCCATTGTGGTCGGAGCCGCGCTTTCTGTTACAGCCTCGCTCTACGGCGTAAAGCTCGAACTCAACAATTTCGCCAAGAGCCTGTTCTACTATCTCTTCATGTATGGCGTCGGGCTGCGCGTCGGCCCGTCCTTCATCAACAGTCTGAAGGGCGATGGACTGAAGTTCACATTTCTCGCTCTCGTCTCCAGCGTACTTGGACTAGCGCTTGTTGTGGTTGGCGCCAAACTGTTCGATCTGCCGGTCGGTGCCGCCGGCGGCATGCTTGCTGGCTCGCAAACCATGTCGGCGGCGATCGGTTCAGCCGAACAGGCTATCACTTCAGGTGTCGTCAAGCTGCCGGCGGGCATGAAGCCGGAGGAAGCAACTGGCATGATCGCATTGTCCTACGGTATCACCTATATCTGGGGTACCGTCGGCATCATCCTGATCTGCAAGTATCTTCCACGTTGGTGGGGTGTCGATGCGAAAGCGGCAGCAAAGAAATACGAGGACGAATTCGGCGTTAGGGATATCGAAGGCGGTGCCCTCACGGGGTTCCGGCAATTCGGCCTGCGCGCCTACCGGCTGGAAAATCCTGCGCAAGTCGGCCAGACCATTGCTGGCTTTCGCAAGGAACATCCCGAATATCGCATCGTCAACGTTGCTCGCGGTGGCGAACAGCTGGGCGCTGAGCCCGGCCTTGTGCTGAAAAAAGGGGACGTGATTGCGCTGGGCGGGTCAACTTCGCATCTAACCGACAAGATGGGCCTGATTGGTCCGGAGGTCGCCGATGCCAACGCACTGGGCATACCGCTGGATCAGGCCGAAATCCTCGTTACCAACAAAGAGCACGTCGGGCGCACGCTCGAATCGTACCGTGGTGAGGACTTCGCTGGTCAGCTTCAGCTTACGCGTCTTGAACGCGGCGGAGTGCCATTTCCAGCCGGTCTGAAGACCGAGTTGCAGCGAATGGACATCGTATCCGTGGTCGGCCTGAAGTCGGCGGTCAACGAACTCGCGCAGATGTGGGGTCGGGTTGCCCGGACCAACACGGCAACCGACCTGCTGACGTTGTCGGCTGGAATGATCCTCGGTTTCCTGATCGGCCTGATTAGTTTTCCGGCCTTTGGTGCGAGCATTGGACTCGGTAACGCCGGCGGACTATTGCTATCCGGCGTGATCGTTTCCTCGGTCGTGTCGCGGCTGCGTTTCTTCGGCAACACGCCGAATGCCGCGCGCAATGTCCTCGAGGATCTCGGGCTCGTCGTTTTCGTCGCCATCGTCGGCGTCAATGCCGGCGCTGGACTTCTCGCCCAGCTTACGGGTGCGATCGCGCTAAAGATCTTCATCGTAGGATTCGTCGCCTGCACGATCCCGCCATTCATCGTCTGGGCAATTGGCTTCCACTTCTTCAAGATCAATCCGGCGGTGCTGATGGGAGGTGTTGCCGGTGCGCGGTCGCATTCCGGTCCATGCCGTGAAGCGGCGGTGGAAATCAAGAGCTCCGTGCCTTGGATTGGTTTCCCGGTCGGCTACGCCGTATCAGGCATTTTGCTCACCGTGTTTGGCTACTTCGCAATGCTCCTTGCACAATGAACCACACCTGCTCCGGGCCGCTCCGCGGCCCCGAGAAACAATGTGTTAAGGGGGAACACATATGGCAAAACGTTTAATACGGATGCTTGGGACTGCTGCTCTGGGGCTGCTCATAGCGGCGACGATGCCGGCTTGGTCACGAGCGGATACCGGCACCGTGCGCGTCGAGTTCACAAAGGGCGGCTTTATCATTGGCGTCGGCGGCGGGCGCGGGGTGCTGACCCTCCGAGGCCACAACTATCCGTTCCGCGTTTCGGGTATGAGCTTTGGCGCAACGATCGGCGGGTCGACCAATCAGCTCGTCGGCAAAGCGTTGAACCTCCGCAGCCCGGCCGACTTTGCCGGTAGCTACAGCGCCATCGGTGCTGGCGGCGCGCTGGCTGGCGGCGCGGCGGGTGTGCAGTTGCAAAATAATTCCAACGGGGTGCTGCTGCAATTGAGCGGCATCAAGCTGGGCGTCGAACTATCCGCCTCGGTGAGCGGCGTTCAAATCGTCATGGAATGATTTCGCCGGGCGGGGTTAGCGACTGTAAGGCGACTCCCCGCAACAAAGGTCATTGCGCGCAGCAAATTCAACTCGTCGTAGGTTCCTTTGCAGGATGGCCGTGAGACAGTTCGACTCCGTTGTGAGATAGCCGCTTGGACGGAATCTCATTTTTCGCTTCTTCAGTCGATGCGGAATGGCGACTAATCGCCCCAGACTAGGGCAATTCCGATATCTCCGGGCACGCCTCCCGGAAAATCCAAGATCTGGTATCGGATGCGGTAGCCACGCGGCTTCAGATGGTCAAACCAGAGCTGATAGATCTCCTGGGCTATTCCCATAAGCGTCTTCTCCCAACCCGGCTCCTGTTGATTGATGGCCCGACCCTTATCGGTGCACAGCGAGTTCGGAAATCGGTAGACCTGAACCTCGGTCAGACCGTTCCGCACCGCCCTCTGGATGACAGTCGAAGCAAGCTTGACCTTCTCCTCCTCCGTCAACCCCGAGGGTTTACTAAGCTTTTCGATCAGCGTGCGCTTCTCCGCCTCGGCGGCGGTTGCCAGACGGACATACTGTTCCGCCTTTTCGGCTTCAGCGAGCGCGATTTGCCGTTGAATTGACTTTGCCGTGGGCAGCAGGTCGTCGATTTTTGTAGACATGGCAGAGCCTCCTCGGATTACGTTTGTCGCTTTTTCCTGAGATTTCAGTAAGCTCGGCTAGCAGATCGCCTCTTTGATCAAGATCAAGCCTCCAACCCGCACTGCTGGCTTCTTTGTGCTTACCGCGGGCCCTTCGAAATCCGGCTCAGGTAACGAGCGGAGAGGTTGTATGCATCAGCTACTTAAATTCGTAATCGCGGCCACAATAGCGATCGGCTCGATTGTTCTTAAACCGGCACATGCCACAGACCTTTCTGGAGCATGGGCGACAAATGCGGATCAATGCAGCGAAGTCTTCATCAGGAAAGGGAAGGCCAATCAGATCGGGTTTACCGCGCTCTCCGAGCAGCATGGGGGCGGTTTTATCGTCGAGGCTGATCGCCTCAGGGGGAAATTCGCGAAATGCAAGATCAAGAACATGAAAGAAGACGGCCAGAACGTGAATATCATCGCTGGATGCGCAACCGACATTATGCTGTCGAACGTTCAGTTTAGTCTAAAACTTATCGAGGGGAACAAAATATCAAGGACCTTTCCGGGCATGCCGGACATGGAAATCAGCTACTACCGGTGCCCGATCTGACCAACTTCCGCCCGGTAAGCAAGCCGAGCCTGAACGCGATAGAGGATTGATTCAGATCAAGCGTTCTCGACTTGTT
>VAZS01000203.1 GCA_005884855.1 Alphaproteobacteria bacterium
GGGCGGAGATCAGATTGTAATGGCCATCGGCGGATTTGTCGTAGATCGGCGCGCGGCGCTGCAGGATGTCCTGCAATTGCGCGGCGTTGAAGGTCTCGCCTTCGCGCGCGGCGCGCCAGACCTCTTCGGCGAGCGTCAGCGCGGCGCGGCCATCTCCGTCCGCCATGCGCACCAGTACAGCACGGGCTTCCTCGTCCAGCGGCAGCTTTTTGCCTTCAATTTTCTCGGCATGGAGAAACAGTTTTTCGATCGCCGCCGGGTCGAGCGAATGAAACACCAGCACCCGGGCGCGCGACAATAGCGCCGCATTGAGCTCGAACGATGGATTTTCGGTGGTAGCGCCCACCAGCACCACCGTGCCGTCTTCCATCACAGGCAAAAACGAATCCTGCTGCGCACGATTGAAGCGGTGGACCTCGTCGACGAACAGCAGCGTTCCCTTCCCGGTCTCTCGCCGCGCGCGAGCCGCGTCGAACGCCTTCTTCAAATCGGCTACACCGGAAAACACCGCCGAAAGCTGTTCAAAGTGCAGTTCAGTCGCATCCGCCAGAAGCCGGGCGACCGTGGTCTTGCCGGTACCAGGCGGTCCCCAGAAAATCAGCGAACCAAGCGTGCGCGTCGCCAGCATGCGCGTCAGCGCGCCGTCGGGTCCCAGGATGTGATCCTGGCCGACCACTTCCGACAGCGTGCGCGGGCGCAATCGGTCTGGAAGCGGATGCGGCGCGTCCGCTTCCATTCCCGCCGCAGCGAACAGGTTCGCAGCCTCTCCTGGTCGTTTCGGGCTCATCCGCCGAGCGTGACGTTGATCTGCCGGCCGCCTCGGACCAGCGTGATCCGCCAGAGACGGGCCGATTCGCGCGTCGCTTTCTCAAGGTCCGCCGTCTTGGCGATTTTTTCGTTATTTACGGACATGATGATGTCGCCCTTCTGGAATCCAACACCGGCCGCTGTTCCTCCATCAGCAAGATCGGTAATCACCACACCTGCGGTGTCCGCATCCAGATGCAGCTCGTCGGCCACGGCAGGCGAGATATTCGCGACCTTGGCGCCCTGCAACGGCGAGCGCCCGCTCAGGACGATTTCATTGCGGCCCGTATCAGGGACGGTTTCAAGCGGCACCGCCAGCTTCACCGTCTTGCCCGTCCGCAACACATCGACTTGCGCGGTACCGCCGAGCGGACGGGTGGCAAAACGGTAGTCGAATGCATTGGGATCCTCGATGGGCTGACCGTCGATCGCGACCACAAGATCCGATGGCTTCAGACCCGCTCTCGCCGCCGGGCTGCTCGGAACCACATTGGCGACCAGCGCGCCGGTCGGAAGCCGAAGCCCCAATGTCTCGGCGATCTCCGGCGTGACCGCCTGCAATCGCGCACCGAGCCAAGGCCGCTTGACGGCCTTGCCGCCGCTCTTCGCCGAGGCAACGACAACGCGCACCATGTTGGCAGGGATCGCGAAGCCAATGCCTTGTGATCCGCCGGAGCGCGAAAAGATCGCGGTATTGATGCCGGCGAGCTTGCCAGTCATGTCCACCAATGCGCCGCCCGAATTGCCAGGATTGATCGCGGCATCGGTCTGAACGAAGAACTGGTAGTCGGTGATGCCGACCTGTGTGCGCGCCAAGGCCGAAATGATCCCGTGAGTAACAGTCTGCCCGACGCCAAAGGGATTGCCGATTGCAAGCACGACGTCGCCCACCAATAGCTCGTCGGAATTGGCAAAATCGAGCGTGGGGAATTTCTCGCGCGCGCCTTTGAGCTGCAACACCGCCAGATCGCTGCGGGGATCCTTCAGAACGATCTCGGCTTCGAATTCCCGCTTGTCCGACAGCGACACCTTGACCTCATCGGCGCCCTCGATGACGTGGACGTTAGTCACGACCAGACCGGATGAATCCACCATGACTCCAGATCCAAGCGAGCGCTGCATCTGTTCCGGCTGCTGACCCGGCACGCCGAAGAAACGGCGGAAGATCGGATCATCGAGCAGCGGATTGCGGTCGCGCACGACCTTGGCGGCATAGACGTTAACGACAGCCGGTTGCACGCGCTGGACGATCGGGGCGTAGGACAGCCTGACCTCAGCCGAGGAGGTCGGCACGCGCCGGTCTTGGGCGACGGCTGGCGTTACGACCAGCGCGGTGAAGCAGATCAGCGTCAAATGGCGGATCGATATCATGCGGAAAATCCTGAATTCGTCGGCTCAGATATAGTGGCGACGCGACACCGAGAGAAGACAGGCGTGAGGCGCGCGGCGGGCTGGTCGGGTGACACGATTGGGGCTTTCACCGGTCGAGGCGCGCAGGGTACCAGCGAATGAATGGGTATCCACAGCAATGCCTAGCCTACTGGCATGTTATCCGCGCAACAAAAAAAGCGGCGCTCTGAGGCGCCGCTTTTTGAAGGAAACTCAGGAAACTCGGATTTACGCGGCTTCCACCGCTTTTGGCTCAACGGGGCCGGAATCGAGGCCCTTGGCATCGACGTCTCGGTCCACGAACTCGATCACCGCCATCGGCGCATTGTCGCCGTAGCGGAAGCCCGCCTTGATGATCCGGGTATACCCGCCTTGCCGGTCCTTGTACCGGGTGGCAAGAACGTCAAACAGTTTTCTGGTCTGGTCGAGGTCGCGCATTTCGCTGATCGCCTGCCGGCGCATGGCGAGACCGCCCTTTTTGCCAAGCGTCACCAGCTTCTCCACGATCGGGCGCAATTCCTTTGCCTTTGGCAGGGTGGTGACGATCTGCTCGTGCTTGATCAGCGCCGCGCACATGTTGGCAAACATCGCGCGCCGATGTTCGGCGGTGCGATTGAGTTTGCGATGAACCTTGCCGTGACGCATTGATCTATTCCTTCTTCAGTGTGCCACGACGGTTCGTCGGACAATTTGCTCAGGTGGGCCGCCTGCGTTCGCCGCCGGTCATTCCGGACGTCGCGAAGCGGCGATCCGGAATCTCGAGTCCCGGGTTCGATGCGGTGCATCGCCCCGGAACGAAAAAACTCAGTAATGATCTTCGAAGCGCTTGGCCAGTTCGTCGATATTCTCCGGCGGCCAGCCCGGCACTTCCATTCCGAGGTGCAGGCCCATCTGGGCCAGAACTTCCTTGATCTCGTTCAGCGACTTGCGGCCGAAGTTCGGGGTGCGCAGCATTTCCGCTTCCGACTTCTGAACGAGGTCGCCGATGTACACGATGTTGTCGTTCTTCAGGCAGTTCGCCGAACGCACCGAGAGCTCGAGCTCGTCGACCTTCTTGAGGAACGCCGGGTTGAACGCGAGATCCGGAATGATCTCCTGCGCGACTTCCTTGCGCGGCTCTTCAAAGTTGACGAAGACGTTGAGCTGATCCTGCAAGATACGCGCGGCATAGGCCACCGCGTCATCCGGACTGATCGCGCCGTTGGTCTCGATCGTCATGGTCAGCTTGTCGTAGTCGAGGATCTGTCCCTCGCGGGTGTTCTCGACCTTGTACGACACCTTGCGAACTGGCGAGAACAGGCTGTCGACCGGAATCAAGCCGATCGGCGCGTCTTCGGGACGGTTCCGCTCGGCGGCGACATAGCCCTTGCCCGCGGCGACGGTGAATTCCATGCGGATTTCAGCGCCCTCGTCCAAGGTGCAGATCTGCAGTTCCGGATTGAGCACCACGACATCGCCGACGGTCTGAATGTCGCCTGCGGTGACCACTCCCGGACCCTGCTTCTTCACGACCATGCGCTTGGGGCCTTCGCCCTGCATCTTGATCGAGATATCCTTGATGTTCAGCACGATGTCGGTGACGTCCTCGCGAACGCCCGCGATCGAGGAGAACTCGTGCAGCACGCCGTCGATATGCACCGACTGCACCGCCGCGCCTTGCAGAGAGGATAGCAGGATGCGGCGCAGCGCGTTACCGAGCGTCTGACCGAAGCCGCGCTCGAGCGGCTCCGCGACCAAGGTCGCAACACGGTTCGCGTCGGCACCCGCGCTCACATGGAGCTTGTTCGGGCGGATAAGTTCTTGCCAATTTTTCTGGATCGTCACTGTTTCACCCATGCGGCCAGTCGATTTACCGGCGTTCGAGATCGCGGAGTACTCCGCGGCTTGCATTTCTCAGAATCCTCGCAGGCGGCAGAACCGCCCGCGTAGATTCGTCAAACCCGCCGGCGCTTGCGCGGACGGCAACCATTGTGCGGAATCGTCGTCACGTCGCGGATCGATGTGACAGTAAAGCCCGCAGCCTGCAGCGCACGAAGCGCGGACTCGCGGCCCGAGCCTGGACCGGCAACTTCAACTTCCAGCGTGCGCATGCCATGCTCCTGCGCCTTCTTGGAAACGTCTTCGGCCGCGACCTGCGCCGCGTAAGGAGTCGATTTGCGCGATCCCTTGAAGCCCATCGTTCCGGCGGACGACCAGGCGATGGTGTTGCCCTGCGCGTCCGTAATGGTGATGGTCGTGTTGTTGAACGACGAATTCACGTGCGCAACGCCGGATGCGATGTTCTTGCGCTCACGGCGGCGTACGCGGGTGGCTTCCTTGCCCATTCCAGAACCTTTCTCAACGATCTCAACGCCGCCGTAATGCCAGCGGCTACACCTGAACAGCGATTAGTGCGCGGCGAATAGCGAATGAACTACTCGCTAGATACTGTTCGCTGTTTCCTGTTTACTTCTTCTTGCCGGCAATCGACTTGGCCGGACCTTTGCGCGTGCGCGCATTGGTATGGGTGCGCTGACCACGCACCGGCAATCCGCGGCGATGACGAAGCCCGCGATAGCAGCCAAGATCCATCAGACGCTTGATGTTCATGCCGGTCTCGCGACGCAGGTCGCCTTCGACCATGTAGTCGCGGTCGATCACTTCACGTATCTGCAGCACTTCCTGATCGCTCAATTGCGAGACGCGGCGATCATCGGGAATCTTGACCTTCTCCAGTATCTCGGCCGCATTCCTCTGGCCGATGCCATGGATGTACTGAAGCGCGATCAGAACACGCTTGTTGGTCGGAATATTCACGCCGGCAATACGGGCCAAGGACTTCTCTCCTGTCGCCGATCTCCAGACCGGCCATGTTCTCGCTATTTCGGGCAGGTGTCCGCAAACGCGAACACGACGCCCTTCCCCTTGGATATCGGGGCCCGGCATCGTTCAGAACTATCCGACTTGGATACGGGCCTTATTAAAGGATTCCACTTGGTTTCGTCAACCGTTGCTATGCTTTAGCCCGCCTTTTCGTGAACTTTTTGGCGGCTTTCCTGGATCTTGCGGCCACGCGGGTCCGGGAACTCGCGACAGACTTTCGAGCTGCCTTTTTTGGCGCTCTGGAAGGTGCTTTTTTTCCTAGAGCCGCTTTGCTGGGGGCTGCGGCCCCCACGGCGCCGATCGCGGAAAGAATACGGTTAATCTCGCGGGTGACATGTTCGATCGTCATCATGCCGTCGACGGTCAGCAGCTTGCGGCGTTCGGAATAGTAGTGAATCAGCGGCTCTGTCATCGCACGATAGCTCGCCAGGCGCTTCGTCAGCACCTCCGGGGTGTCATCGGTGCGCACTTCCTCGCCGCGAGCGCGCGTCTCGGCAGCGCGGGCTTCTACCCGCTGCAGCAACGCGCTCTCGTTGACGCGAAGCTCGATCACGGCGTCGAGCCGCATGCGTTTTTTCTTCAGGAGTTCATCCAACGCCTCGGCCTGCGGCACCGTGCGCGGAAAGCCGTCGAGGATAAATCCCTTCGCCGCGTCCGGCTGATCCAGGCGGTCAGAAATGAGTCCGATCACGATATCGTCCGGCACCAGACCGCCGCTGGCCATGATCCCCTGCGCCCTGATGCCCACCGGCGTCTGCGCTGCCACAGCCGCACGCAGCATCTCGCCGGTCGAGAGCTGGATGATGCCGTAGCGCTGAACCAGACGCTGGGCCTGTGTTCCCTTGCCGGACCCCGGCGGCCCGAGAAGTATCAGTCTCATCCTGTTCGCCCCCGACTCGGTGAGCGATCGGCCGCGCACCCTAACGTTCGACTATCCAACCAACTGCCCGATCGCCGCAAACCGCGCCCCAAGCGACTGCTCAGGCCTTAGCGGCGACGCCCCCGCAACTTCGACTTCCTGATCAGCCCCTCATACTGGTGAGCCAGCAGATAACCCTGAACCTGCGCGACAGTATCCATGGTGACGCTGACCACGATCAACAGTGACGTACCGCCGAAGTAAAACGGCACCGAAGCGTAGGAAATCAGAATTTCAGGGATCAGACAGACGATCGCAAGATAGATCGCACCGAGCACCGTGATTCGGGACAGCACGTAATCGATATATTCGGCGGTGCGCTCGCCAGGCCGAATCCCCGGAATGAAACCGCCATGCTTTTTGAGATTGTCGGCGGTTTCCGTCGGGTTGAAGACGATCGCCGTATAGAAGAACGCAAAAAACACGATCATCGCGAGATAGAAGAATAAGAACAGCGGCCGGCCGTGACCGAGCTGAGTTGTGATCCACTGAAACCACTCCGGTCCTTTGCCGGCATTGAAATTGGCAACCGTGGTCGGCAGCAGCAGCAGCGAAGAGGCAAAGATCGGCGGAATGACGCCCGAGGTGTTCAGCTTGAGCGGCAGATGCGAGGACTGGCCCTCAAACATCTTGTTGCCGACCTGGCGCTTCGGATACTGAATCAGGAGCCGCCGCTGCGCGCGCTCCATGAACACAATGAAGGCGATCACGGCGACCGCCATCACGATAACCACCAGGATGATTCCGGTGGACAGCGCGCCCTGACGACCGAGCTCCAGCATGCTGGCGAGCGCCGAGGGCAGTTCCGCAACGATGCCCGCGAGAATAATCAACGAGATACCATTGCCGATGCCGCGCGAGGTGATCTGCTCGCCGAGCCACATCAGGAACATGGTGCCGCCGGTCAGGGTGACCGCGGTCGAAAGCCGGAAGAACAGGCCGGGATCGCTGACGACATTGCCCGCGCCCTCAAGACCGACAGCAATGCCGTATGACTGGAAAGCGGCCAGGATCACCGTCAGATAGCGGGTGTATTGGTTCAGCGTCTTGCGGCCGGCCTCGCCCTCTTTCTTCAGCGCCTCTAGCTGCGGCGACACCGTGGTCAGGAGCTGAATGATGATCGAGGCTGAAATATACGGCATGATGTTCAGCGCAAAGATCGCCATGCGGTGAATGCCGCCGCCGGCGAACATGTTGAACATGCCGAGGATGCCGCCGGCCTGGCTGCGGAATACCTGTTCCCAGATGTTGGGATCGATGCCGGGCAGCGGGATGTAGGTGCCGAGCCGGTAAACAAGCAGCGCACCCAGGGTGAACCAGATGCGCTTCTTCAGTTCATCGGCTTTTGCGAGCGCCGAGAAATTGAGGTTTGCCGCAAGTTGTTCCGCTGCTGACACCATCTTATTTGGCTTTCTCCCGCCGCCCTCGCGCTGTCATGCCCCAGTGGGCCGAGACAGCAGACGCCGGACATTATCTGGTGCTCGGCTTGTATAAGTCCATCATCCTGTCGTGCAGAATGACGCAGATGTTACGCCGCCTCGCCTTCGTCCTTTTTGGCCGGGGCCAGGATTTTCACCGTGCCGCCTGCCTTCTCGACAGCCGCGATGGCTGACTTCGAAGCGCCGTGAACCTCCACATTCAGCTTGGCCTTGAGTTCACCGCGGCCGAGCAGCCGCACGCCATCCCTGGCGCGCCTGATGACGCGGGCTTTCACCAGCGATTCGGCATTGATGGTGTCCTTGGCGTCGAGCAGCTTCGCATCAAGCGCCTGCTGAAGACGATCGAGATTCACCTCGGCAAATTCCAGCCGGAAGATGTTGTTGAAGCCGCGCTTTGGCAGCCGACGGTGCAGCGGCATCTGGCCGCCCTCGAAACCCTTGATGCGCACGCCCGATCGCGCGGTCTGGCCCTTGCCGCCGCGGCCGGCCGTCTTGCCCTTGCCTGACCCGATGCCACGGCCAACCCGCATGCGCTTCTTGCGCGAGCCGGCATTGTCGGCGATATCGCTGAGCTTCATCGTTCGCTTCCTTCATCCGTGGAGCAATCTCGACCGAAAGCAGTTTCCGCTTCTCGGGATCGTGCCCCCATCTTGTTACTCGCCGACGACGCGGACGAGATGTTGAACTTTCGCAATCATCCCACGAACTGCAGGGGTGTCTTGCAGCTCGGTGACTCGGCCGATCTTGTTCAGCTTGAGGCCGATCAGGGTCTCGCGCTGCGAGTGGTGGCGACGGATCGCGCTGCCGGTCTGCTCGACCTTGATCGTCTTTGCGGCCTTGGCCATGGTCTTCAACTCCGTAACGCGCCAGATGCGCGGCTTGTTTATTCAGCAACCGCTTCGGCGTCGCCGCCAACCCGGCGCGCCTGCAGCGTCGATACCTTCATGGTGCGGCGCGCTGCAACCGAACGCGGCGAGTCCTGATGCTTCAGCGCATCGAAGGTCGCGCGAACCATGTTGTAGGGATTCGACGAGCCGATCGACTTGGCCACCACATCCTGGATGCCGAGCGTCTCGAACACGGCGCGCATCGGGCCACCCGCGATGATGCCGGTACCGGCCGGCGCCGCGCGCAAGTAAACCCGTCCGGCGCCGTGACGGCCGGCGATATCGTGATGCAGCGTGCGGCCCTCACGCAGTGCCACACGCGTCAAGTTGCGCTTCGCCGATTCCGTGGCCTTGCGGATCGCCTCGGGGACTTCGCGCGCCTTGCCGTGGCCAAAACCGACCCGGCCTTTTTGGTCGCCGATCACGACCAGCGCCGCAAAGCCGAAGCGCTTGCCGCCCTTGACGACCTTCGCCACACGATTGATGTGGACGAGCTTGTCAACGAACTCGCTGT
>VAZS01000204.1 GCA_005884855.1 Alphaproteobacteria bacterium
GAAAACGCCAAGCACGAGCTGCCAAGTGTTGGGAAGGTACAGGTTCGAGAACGAACGGACCAGTTCGAGCGCCAGTGAGGCGACGAACACGGCCGCGACGCTTTGATATCCGGCAAGCACCGCCACAAACACGAACTCGCCCGAGGTGGTCCAATAGGCGAATTGCGGATCGATGTGGCGTTGAGCCATCAGGGCAAATGAGCCGCTGGCGCCGGCGAAAACCGCTGCGATGGCGAAATTGATCGTGACGACCCAATTGGACGAGATCCCAAGATACTCGACGCGCAAATTGTTTTCTCGAACCGCGAGGCTGGCGAGACCCAACTCGGAGCGGAATAGGATCGTTGCCGCAATGCCGGCAAGCCCGGTCGTGACCACCGAGACCGCATACAGCATGAAGTCCGCCTCGCGCGTGTCGGTGAAGCTCAAGCCGAACAGAGTTGGCCGCCCGATATTGAAGCCGTCGGACCCGCCGAGCGCGGTAGTCTTCACCAGCGCCCCATACAGCACCATCGAGAGGGCGAGCGTCAGCATGCCAAAGAAGATGCCGCTGTAACGAGCGAGCAGCGGACCGATCACAATTCCGAGCAGGCCGCCACAGACCGCGCCTATAAGCATTTGAACCAGCGCGTCGGTGATACCCCAGGCGTTGGCGATCAGTGCTACTCCATACCCACCGGCCGCATAAAACAGGCCTTGGCCGAATGAGACGTTGCCGGTTCGCGCCAGGATCACGATGCCAAGCGCGATCAGGGCATTGGAGGCGGCAATGGTGGCAAGCGACAGCGTCCATGTCGGAAGTACACGGCCGAATAGCGCCGCTGCAGCCACCAGCAAGAGCATGACGACAGGGTGGAGGCCTTGTTTCATCAGATTCGCCTTGCCGTCTCTCGCTTGAACAACCCTTCGGGGCGAAACATCAGCACCGCCGCCATGATCAGGTAGATCATGAACAGCTCGGCCTGCGGCATCAGATGCACGGAGGCTGCGCGTGCAAGCCCAACAAGTATGGCGCCCACCGCCGCGCCTTCGACGCTGCCTAAACCGCCGATCACCACGATGGCGAAGCTCAAGATAATCACATCCGAACTGAGCCCGGGCTGCATCGAAATCTTCGGTGCGGTCAGCGCCCCGGCCAGGCTGGCCAGCAGCACCCCGAATGCGAAGGCGACCGCGTAAACCCGGTTCACCCTTACCCCCATGCTGACGCTCATTTCCTCATTATGAATGACCGCCAGCACGATCTTGCCTTTGACAGTGCGATTGAGGCCGAACCACACCAGAACGCCGATCGCTGCGGAAACCGGCAGCAGCACCAGGTCATATCCAACGTAAGAAAGGCCTGCGAATTCGATGTTGCCGAACAGCTCGTAGGGCTGCGTCGCATAGATCGGGTTTACGCCCCAGATCAGTTTTGTCGCGTCCTCGAGAATGAGAAAAACCGCATAGGTCACCAGCAGCAGCACTACCTCGTCGCGGCCATAGAACATTTTCAACAGGCCGCGCTCGAGCAGAAGACCGATCGCGGACCCGATCAGGGCCACCGAAATCAGCATGGCAACAAAGCCAAAGCTCGGCGGAAGACCGTGCGCGGCGACCGTGGTCACCGCAGTCGCTGCGATATAGGCGCCGAGCGCGTAGAAGCTGCCATGGGCGATGTTGAGTATCTTCAGTACGCCAAATACCAGCGTCAACCCCAGTGCAACGATGAAAAGCCAGGATGCTTGGATCAGCCCATCGAGAACGACTGTCAGAAAGAAGTTCATGGCGCTGTTTTCATGACGATCATCGATGAAGGCCGAAGTTCAAGGCGCGGCTTTCGCTCGCCAGTCGCACGTCCCAGGCAGCAGCCAGCCCAGCGGCGCGAGCATCGTTCTCACGCCGCTTCGCTTGCTTTAGAGGTCGGCTTTGTTCAGTTGCATTTGGCGCCTTGCATGCCGCCCTTGATCCAGTCGAGCGACTTCACGCCGGGTGGCGGATTGACGCATTCGGCCGGGAAGTACTGGATGTCAACCAGATCGACCCGCTTCGAGTCTGGATTATACTTGGTGCGGCTGATGGCGATCGGCTGGATCGCCTGGTGACCATCGGCGAGCTTCATCTGGATGAGGCCGCCGGGCGATTGCCATTCCAGCCCGGTCATTGCCGCGACCAGCTCATCGGTCGAGGGCTTCTTGCCGCCATTTTTGTCCATGGCCTTTTCGACCGCGCTCTTCAGTCCGAGGATTGCTTGCGACATGCGGTAGGCGGCCTGCACGGGATAAATGCCATTGGCGGCTTCGTACCCTTTGAAGAACCAGTCGTTGAGAGGTGATTTCTGCGACATCAGGCCATAGGCGCCCCGCGCACCGATGATGGTGCCGTCGGGCATCCTGTCGCTGAGCGGCGGGAGTACGTGATCGGCGGCGCTGAATACCAGCTGGCTGCGCTTCGGCAGGCCACGAGGTGAGGCCTGCAAGATGAAAGCCTGGAGATCGCCACCCCACAGGCTCGAATAAACAACGTCGGAGCCTGCGCTGACCAGCGCGGATATTTCAGTGCCATACTGGCCGGCCCCGAACTTGGGCAGCAGGTCCGTCTGGACTTTGGCGTCAGGATAAAGTTGCCTTGCTGCGGCGACGAAGTCGGCCCGGCTATCCTGTCCCCAGGCGTAATCCTGGTTGATGAGCGACAGGGTGTCCATCTTTACGTTCTTCGCTTTCATGTACCGGATGAGACCGACATTATCCATCGTGGCGTGCGCGGCTGTGCGGAACACGTAGTTGTATTTGGTTTCCTCAAAGATGCGTGGCGTGCCGCAATCCATCAGCACCAGCATCTTTTTCAGTTCCTCCGCAATCGGAGCCACTGCCAGGCAATCGCCCGAGCCGATGTAGCCGAGCACGACGTCGACCTTCTCGCGCTCATACAAGTTGCGAAGTTCCTGGACCTGTTTGGTCGCCCCGCCGTTCTCGTCGATAACCACCGGCTCGACTTTCATGCCGCCAAACCCAAGCTTGTTGTAGGGAGCGGGTAGGGCAGCTTTGTTCAAGTTGTCGATGACGAATTGCCCGCCGTTGCGGGCAGGGACGCCGAAGCTATCGGCCGCGGGCCCTGACAGGAAGGTCACGATGCCAAGCTTGAAGCTTTCTTCGGCCGATACAGGCTCCGCCAAGGCCAGCGTGGCCGCGGTAACCGCCGATAGCAGTGCAGCGGTTCGGTGAATTCGCGCGAAATGGTTCATGATTTCTTCCCCTGTATGGCTGGCGTTGAAGCCTGAGCGTTTTGTCGGAGCCGATTGATATGGCCCGGCGCTATTAGGAGGAGTTTAGGCGGGCTTTTCCGCCCCGTCTACGAGATCAAACGCCTCGCCGGGCCCGATCCCGCAATAGCTCCCGCCAATGTCCCGTGACAAAGCAGCGTAGCTCGGGTTTGTAAAGTCTGATCCAACGATCAACGCGGATATGACCATTTCTTTGCGCGAAAGGGTGCCCGGTTTGCTCGGACGCTTTCAGAGGAAACCTGCACGCTCGCGGACGTCGCGCTGATCGGCTGCTGTCAGCAAATCGATGAGCGCCTGAGCTTGCCTGTTATGGGCGGCGCGCGCGGTCACCGCCGCTGTGTACATGGTTGCAAGGTCGCACCCTCGTGGCAGCGGACCCGACAGTACCACGCCGGCTGTGCTGATGATTTCGGTTGATTGCGTGCAGCCGATCGGCCGAAGCGCCTCCGAAGCGGCCAAATGGCGCATCGCGGTGGCGCCGTTCGGATACATTTTGAGCCGCGACGCTAATTCATCGGCAATCCCGAGCTGCCACAGAATCTTCGATACGTGAATCCCCGCCGTCGAAGTCATCATGTCGGGAACGAAAATTGCGTCGGCGGAAAGCAACGCCTTGCGCAAGCCCTGGGCGTCTTTGACGCTCACTTTCGCGTCGCCCGCGCGCACCGCAATCGCAGTCTCGACCATGCCGACGTCTGCAATCGATCCGGGGACAACCCAATCCTCTTGCGCGAGTTGGGCGACGATTGGCGTCGTCAAAATGACGATGTCGGCTGGCGTGCCCTTCCGCAATTTGTCGGCCATGACGCCGACCGCGCCGAATTCTCCCGCGATGTCGAATCCGGTCGCTTCCTTGAATTGAGAGGCGAGGCTCGCGACCAGCCCTTGGGCCGCGCCGCCGCTGAGCATGTTGAGACTGGTCATCCCGACAATTCCATTGCAGTGATCAGCCTGTCGCGCGTGATCGGAAGATCGCGAACACGTATCTCCAGCGCATCATAAACTGCGTTGGCAATCGCCGCTGTGACCGGACCATGGGCGGCTTCGCCCGCGCCGAGCGGTTCACTCTCGGGTCGCTGAATCAATTCGATTTGCACTTCCGGCACCTCGCTGAAGCGAATGATCGGATATTCGCTCCAGGTGTCGCTCGTGATGCGGTGGCGGTCAAAGCGAACGCGCTCCTTCAAAGCCCAACTGGTGGCCTGGATCGCGCCGCCTTCGATCTGGTTGAGCACACCATCGGGGTTGATCGCCTCGCCGACATCCACCGCTATTGTCAGCCGCTTGACGATGATGTCCTCCGCACCCTCGACCTCCGCTATGACCGCACAATAGGCGCCGGTGTTCTTGTAGCGCGCAAAGCCAATTCCATGACCGCGGCCGGCTTGCTTGTCCGACTTCCAACACGCGCGTTTCGCGACGGAGCGGATGACATCCTGCGCCCGTGAATCCCCTAAGTGACGCAAGCGGAAGGCAACCGGATCCTCTCCGCACTCGCTTGTCAGTTCGTCGATGAAGGATTCGATCGCAAAGACATTGCCCGATATAGCGCGGGAACGGATTTTTCAGTTCTGTTGCGGCAAGCAAGGCAGGCTGCGCGGCGCGTCCCGGGCGCGCGGTGTGACCGTTGCTCCATATGCCATGCCGCCAGCCGACGATCTCGCCTTGCGCATCGAGATCGGCCTCGATCTCGATCGCCATCGCCGCCCCGAAGGGCGCATGCGACATTTCGTCTTGCCGCGACCATTGCACGCGCACCGGCCGGCCGCTGGCCGCTTTCGCCAGCAGAACGGCATCCAGCGCGACATCGTCGGCGGCGTTGTGACCGTAGCAACCGGCGCCTTCCATATGCTCGACCGTGATGTTCTCGACCCGCAATTTCAACACCAGCGCGAGATCGGCGCGCAGAAAATACACGCCCTGACTGTGAGTCCAGACGTGAACGTGCTCTGCTGTCCATTGCGCCATCGCGCAGGATGGTGCGATCGAGGCATGAGCAATGTAGGGCCGGGTATATTGGCGGCGCATGATGCGCTTCGTTTCACCCGGTACGGACGCCGCCCGCTCATCGATCAGCGTCGCCTCCGATGGTTGCGTCTTCAGCCACTCCGCCAATTCGCTTTCGTCGGGCAATGTTGCGCCGGGAGACCACACGGCGCCCGCCCGCAGCTTCTTTAGTGCGGCTTCGGCACCATCTTCGGTCTGGCTAATCACGCCCACGAAATTGCCGTCGCGCACGATATCGACCAAGCCGACAAGGCCCCGCGCGCTTTGCTCTGGCAGCTCAACGAGCTTTGCCCCCGCCATCTCAGATCGTAGTACACGCCCGTGCAGCATCCCCGGTAGCGACTGGTCGTGAATGAAACGTGGCTGCGCGAAGACCTTGTCAGGAATATCCAATCGCAGAACGGAGTTTCCGGCCAGCGCCCGTCTTATCGAGGGTTTGGGAACGGCGCTCCCCGTCGCCTCGCGATCCAGCGAAACCTCAGTCGCAAGTTCCCAGTAACTGGTGCTGATGTTGCCCGGTCCTGAGATCGTGCCGTCTTTTATAGCGAACGTATCGATCGCGATGCCGAGCCGATCGGATGCCGCAGCCAGAAATATCTGGCGGACTTCGGCGCAGGCCTGCCGGATCGCGCGGCCTGAGTGCTGCACGGAAAGGCTACCGGAGGTGACGCCCTCATTAGGGCTTGCAGCCGTTGACGCGCGCACCATTTGTACGCGCCCGATATCGACGTCGAGTTCGTCCGCGGCAATCTGGGCGAGCGCCGTGACGATGCCTTGGCCGATCTCGACCTTTCCGGGGGACACCATTACGTGTCCCTCAGGCGAGAACCGGATCCAGGACGACAGCACCGGATTGACCGCGAGGCTGACCGGCAATTTCGGGGCGGAAGAGGGCGCCGTCATTGCGCGGCCAGTTCGGTGGCTGCGCGCAGCACCGCCCGCACCATCCGGTTATGCGAACCGCAACGGCACAGGTTGCGGTCCAGCGCTGCTTTCACGTCCGCGCTGGAGGGATTGGGATTTCGCATTAATAGCGCCGCGGCGCTCATCAGGATGCCGGAAACGCAATAGCCGCATTGTAATGCCTGTTCGGCGATGAAGGCGCGCTGCAGCGGGTGCGGCGTTTGTGCGTTGCCGAGGCCTTCGATGGTCATGACGTCCTTGTCCGCGACCGACCACAGCGGCGTATCGCACGCGGCCACCGCGTGATGGTCGACGATCACGTTGCAGGCGCCGCATTCGTTAGTGCCGCAACCGAAATGCGCGCCGGTCATGCCGAGCGGCCCGCGCAGCACGGCGAGCAGCGATGAATCGGGATCGGCTTCGACATCCGTCTCGAGGCCATTGAGCCGAAAGCGAATACTTGCCATCGAAAGGACCCGACCCTGGTTCGACGTTACTGCTGCTTGTCAGCGAATGTCTTGACCACTTCCGCCCACTTCACGATGTCGGCACGCAGATACTTATCGAACTCCTCAGGCGTCATCGACATCGGAATCGCGCCTTGGTCGTTCCAGAGTTTGACGATGTCCGCTCGCTTGACAACCTCATTCAGGGCCGCATTCAACTTGTCGATCACAGGTTTCGGTGTCCCGGTCGGCGCCATCAAGCCGAGCCAAATGGTTGCCTCATATCCCCCGACGCCGGCTTCTCCGGCCGTCGGCACGTCCGGCAGGACGCTTGAGCGCGCCTTGCCGGTAGTGGCGAGCGCGCGCACCTGTCCCGCGCTGATGTTGGGAGCCATTGCGGGGACCGCGTCGATCATCATCTGCACCTGCCCACCGATGACGCCGCTGCGCGCTTCGCCACTGTTGCGATATGGAACGTGCACGACATCAATGCCGACCATTGTTTTGAATAGTTCGCCGGCCATGTGATACGGCGTACCCTGACCGGAGGAGGCGTAATTCAATTTGCCCGGCTGCGATTTGGCTAGCGCGATG
>VAZS01000205.1 GCA_005884855.1 Alphaproteobacteria bacterium
ACCCGTGGTTCGCGTTCGACGTTTGCTCGGAAGTGGCCCTTGGCGCTGCTGGTGTGAACGTGCACTTCCCCGTGCAGCCAGATGTAAAGCAGCGGAATACAATAGGGATATCCGTCCTCGCCCATCGTCGCGAGCTGGCCGCTGAATCCGCGCTCCAGCATTTCGTATGCCCGCTGCTCGGACATCGTCCGGTCGGCCCGACGCAGTTGGGGCGAACTCATGCTGACCTCCGTGAACTCTCGGCTGAAGAGCGCAACCCGGCGATCGCATCGGCTTGAATCGCCCTTCGGGTCGGCATAGCCTGGTCAGTGGTCTTTCATCAAGGTCCACTTTTGCAAGTTTTGACATACCACTTTTCGCATACTGTCTTGCTTGCGCATGAAATCCGGAGCCACGCATGAAACGCCAACCAAGCTGGGCCGACCTCTATGCATTCGAGGTGACCCGCACGGAGCACACGCCGCTCTTTCGGCAGATTTACCTGCAGCTTCGGTCGGCGATCCTGACCCGACGTTTGCGGCCGGGAACGAAGCTGCCATCCACGCGTGAGCTTGCCTCGCAACTCGGCGTGTCACGCTCCGCGGTAGTGGTCGCCTACGAGCAGCTTCTTGCAGAAGGATATACCGCCGGGCGGCGCGGATCCGGCACTTATGTATCGTCCGATCTTCCTGAACCGATTGAGGGACGCAGACGCAGACGCAAGAAGCCTGTTGCAGCAGTCGCGTCCAATGACGCGCCGATGCAATCCATTGCCGATTTCGTTGATGTCACGGTACAAAGCGATCAGCGGCCGTTCAATCTGGGACGCACGCTGGTTGACGCTCGAACGGCGGAACTCTGGCGCAAACTGAATGGCCGTCTCTTTCGCTCTCTCGGTCCGATCCACCTTGGATACTCCGACCCGCGCGGAAGTATCGAACTTCGAAACACCATCTGCGATTACTTGCGGGCGGCTCGAGGAGCGCGATGCGATCCCGAACAGATCGTGGTCACGACGGGCACCCAGCACGGTATCGACATTGTCATCCGGGTTCTTCCGGGGCTTTCCAGGGAGGTGTGGGTTGAAGACCCAGGCTATCCGCTGACGCGACAGGCCCTGCTGGCCGCTGGCGCGAAGGTCCGTCCGATTCCAGTCGATCGGCAAGGCATCGATGTCGCCGCCGGCATCAGATCGGCGCCGAACGCTCGCGCCGTGTTCGTGACGCCCTCCCATCAATTCCCAACCGGTGTCGTGCTGTCCATGGCCCGTCGCCTCGAGCTTCTCGCCTGGGCACGGGCGAAGGGTGCATGGATCGTGGAGGACGACTATGCAAGCGAGTTCAGGTATGGCGGCCGGCCGCTAGCCTCACTTCAGGGTCTCGATGAAGGTGAGCGCGTCATTTACATCGGCACACTCAACAAGGCGCTGTTTCCGGGATTGCGGATCGGTTACGCGGTGGTGCCACATGCGCTGCTGCGGGCGTTCGTTGCCGCTCGCTATCTCATGGACCGGCAGCCATCGACATTGAGCCAGGCGCTCGTCGCCGCCTTCATGGAAGAAGGGCACTTCGCCGCGCATATTCGTAGAATACGCCTGCTGTACCGCGATCAGCGTGACGAGCTGGTTGCCGCTCTCAACTACCGTCTCGGCGAAGACCTCACGGTCGATGCGCCGGATCAAGGGATGCATCTCGTTGCCTTCACCCGCCGAGGTCTCTCGGACATAGCCATCGAGCGCGCCGGGCGCCAACACGGCGTCATCGTCCGGGCAATGAGCCGCTTGTATGTTGCAGCACCTGCGCGATCGGCGCTCGTGCTTGGTTTCAGCGGCTACCCACGCCACACGATCACTCCCGCAGTTGAACGTCTGGCTCAGGTCGTCGAAGCTCAGTCGAAGGCTCCACGCCGCAGGCAACGGCTGGCGAGAGCGCAAGTGAGAGGTCCTGTGTGATCAGTTCCAATGCACCATTCCTCATTTCGACGACACAAGTTGACCCTGTTTGGCAAGATTCTTGATAGGTTATGGCTCGCCGCAAAGCGCCCCGGGGGGCAGGTGGTATGCGACGTTAATAGTCCCAACCTTTTGCTTGGTTTAAGGACCTGATCATCGACACACCCCTACCTGAGAGGGTAGGATGAGCCATGCAAATCACGCGCACCAAGTTGTTCGAAAACGAGAGGCTACAGGTTGGCCTTTTCGAGGCGCGAGTTGCGTCGGATGCGTGTGGGGACGTTGACCGGCAGACGTCGAATCTGCTGGTGCTGCCGTTCAGCGGCGTGTTTTCGAAATATGACGCCCCGGGCCGTTACGTGATCGGGACGCCAAGTCATGCCGTGTTCATCGCAGCGGACACGCCATATCGATTAGGCTTTCCGGGAGCAATCGGGGATCGGGCGCTGACATTCCGCTTTGACGAGGATCTTGCGCCGGAACAACTCGATGGATCCGACAAGGCGGATGGCATTGCATCGCATGGGCTGCTTTCGGCCAATGCCATGATGCTGCGCACTTTGCTCGGCCGCCGGCTTCAAAGAGCTACAGCCGACGCTTTCGAGATCGAAACAATGGCGCTCGATCTCGTGCACCTGTCGCTCAACTCGATGCGAAGAAAAACTCTGGTTGTTGGGCAGCCCACGCTGGCGCGGAGGATACGCGCGCTTGAGCGCGTCAAGGAGGCGGTGGCGGCTGCGCCAGCGGACAAGTGGAACGTCGCCAGGCTGGCCAAGATCGCCAACCTCGCGCCATTTCACCTCTGCCACGTTTTCCGAGAACTAGTCGGCACCTCGGTTTACAACTACGTGTTGCAAGAGCGCCTGGCGCGAGCGCTGGATCACGTCATGGACCAGGGCGACGACCTTACCGCGATCGCGATGCAGGTTGGATTTGCTAGTCACAGCCACTTTACGGAACGTTTCCGAAGGTTCTTTGGCTGTACCCCTGCCGAACTTCGGCGGAACACGAGTGTTGGCCGGGTCCGCGAAATGTGCAAGATCATGATAGCGCGGCTTAACTGAAGCTTCCTAAATGCCTCTGCAACAGCAGAGGCATGTTATGAACGCGATCGGTTATGTCACTATCGGAGCTGCCGACGCAAAGAAGTCAGGCGCATTCTACGATGCAGTTTTCGAAGCGCTTGGCAGCGAACGTAAGTTCGAAAGCGGTGGTTGGCTCGGTTACGGGGTGATCGGCCCGGGCAAGAGTTTCAAGGATTGCCATACCGCCGTTTGCCCGCCGTTTGATGGCAAGGAAGCCCGCGCCGGCAATGGCATCATGATCGCCTACGCCACCAAATCTCAGGACACCGTGAAGGCCGCCCACGCGGCAGGCATGAGGAATGGAGGGTCAGAGGAAGGCTCTCCCGGCTTTCGCCCGCCGGAAGCACAGAAAGGCTTTTATGCAGCCTATATGCGCGATCCGACCGGGAACAAACTCTGCGTTTTTTGTTCAGTGTGACGTTTACATCGCGGTTGGATGACACACAGTCCGTCTCTCCAATTCAAAATGCGGATCGCGGTGGAGTTTGACGCGCCGCTTGCGATCGTTGATGGCCCGCTTTGGACCCGGCGCATCCTTCATGTGGCGAGCGGCAAGTTCGATGGCCCAGAGCTTCAAGGCAACGTTCTGTCTGTGGGTGGCGATTGGGTTCTCGTCCGTCGCGACGGATCAGCCGAACTCGACATCCGCTTCGCGCTGAAAACCGTTGAGGACGAACTCGTCTATTTTCGAAGCACGGGTCTGTTCGTGGCTTCCGATGCGGTCGCCACGCGCATCCGGAGTGGAGAGCATGTCGCGCCGGATGAATATTATTTTCGGACCTCAATCCTGTTCGAGACCGCATCGAAAAGATTGGGCCATCTCAACCACGCTCTGCACGTTGGCGTCGGTCAAAGAACAGCTACCGGGATGATCACCGACGTCTTTGCTGTTCTGTAATGCCAGCATTTCATCTAAAACCTGGGCGCGTCAGCAGACCTCAGGCCATCGCCAGCCGCGAGCGCGCCCGGATCAACAGCGCGACCACAATGGTAACGTTCAGCGCGTTCCAGGCGAGACCATTGATAAAGGCCGCCGCGTAAGAACCCGTGGCATCAAAGATCACGCCGGACAACCAGCCCCCCAGCGACATGCCGGCCACGGAAGCGAGAATCACGATTCCGACACGGGTGGCGGCCTCGCGCGCCGGCATCGATTCACGGACAATGATGGCGTAGCTCGGCACGATCCCGCCCTGAAACAGGCCGAACATCGCCGAGATGATAAAGAGCGAACTCAGGCTGTCGAAAAACACGTAGAACAACAGCGCAAAGCCCTGCGCCACCGAGCCGATCAGCAGGGTTCGGAGCCCCCCGATCTTGTCGGCGAGATAACCCGAGCCGATCCGGCTGACGATGCCGAATGCCATCATCAGCGATAGCATCTCGGCGCCGCGGGCCACGCCGTAGCCGAGATCGCCGCAATAGGCGACGATGTGGACCTGAGGCATCGCCATCGCCACACAACATGAAACGCTGGCGAAGCATAACAGTGTGGTCAAGGTGTTGGTCGAGAGCTTGAGATCGACCTGCGGCGGCGGCGCATCATCGTGATCCCGCACCTTCTCGCCGCCGATCTGAGCGCGCAACAGCAA
>VAZS01000206.1 GCA_005884855.1 Alphaproteobacteria bacterium
GCTGGTCTATTGCCCCGACTACAGATGCAGCCATTCGATCGCAATCAGCGCCAATCGCTCGCCGGATACCGTTCCAACGGAAGCACCCAAGGGCCGCGTTTACTCGTTTCCTCTGAGGCTTGTTGCGCGGGTGCATCACACTTTACGGCCTGTTGCGGTTCTTGCTCGCCCCCTTCAGTTTTGGCGGGAGCGGGGTCGATTTATCCCAGCTCGCCATTTGCATGCAGGTAAGCAGATCGACATAGCTATCACTGCCGCCAGCAGTCGCCTCGCCCACGCATTCGTTTCGAACGGTATCGGAATTCGCAGCCAAATGGTATTTAACTGCTATCGCGCGGCATTTTCGTCGCGCGTGCAATCGTCGTAGCTCTGCGGCAGAGCCAGACCCATTGCCTTGTCGGTTGCCACGCTTCCTTTGCACGTAGCCTCGACATTAAGCTGAGGAATGTGGTCAGCCACTTGGATCGTCAATTGGCTGCCCAACATGGCCAGAGTTAATAGTGCAATCTTCATGAAGAACTCCCCGGCGAACAGAGTTGAAGTCTCGAAGGGCCAAACCAACCGTGCAGTAGAGAGTGACGGACAGCCGGGCTGATTGATCTGGATCAACGAAGGCAAGGAGATGGATTAGTTGCGATGCCGTGCGAGAATGACGGCGGACCCGCCCGAAAGTCGCAAGGCAATGAAGCGTCACCATCCCCCGGATGTTCTGGCTACTTTGCCGAGGAATTTGGACCTGTGGGAATCTCGCGCTCGGAGATGGGTATGTCGTACACGCTCTTCGGCATTTGTCTGCTAGTCGCAGTCGCTGTGCTCTCGACCAAAGAGCAGCGCAAAGGTGCTTGGTTGCTCGCCGCAGTGGTGATCATCCTTGTGATCATTGCTGATCGCAACCACTGGATCGCGCTGCCGTGGTAGGCCCGTCCGTGATCATCTAGGTGAAACCGTCCTGCACGGCCTTTGCCCCTGCCGCCCAATCCAAGGCAAGGCCGTGCCGGATGACCGCCGCGCCGCCCGCTCGCAAGGCAGGGATACAGAGCTTAACGCGCGACTTCGGTTGGTAGGTGCGCTGTTGGTTTTATCATCCGTCGTAGTCGCGCGACCCCCGCTACCCCTGCGCGATTAGGCGCCGCCTTTCGCAGTGGCGGCCCCGCCCCAATCGGACAATTCGGCAATCTCTGCCGCGACCCAAACCTCACCACCGCCCCTAATCCACAAAGAAAAACCCGCCGGCGCGAACCGACGGGGCGGATTTCGATGCCCGGCGTTTAGCCTACCGTTAGATTTTCTGCGGTGTTTTGCCTCGGTTTTCCTGTTCCTCGTAGCTCACCCTCGTTGAGGTTGCTCAGGCCCTCTTTCCACGGCCGAGATGTGTACGAACACGTCTTTGCCGCCGTTGTCAGGTTGAATAAATCCATACCCCTTCGTTGCGTTAAACCACTTTACAGTACCTCTCGCCACGCGTCCGCACTCCCCGTTTGAGATCTGGACAAAGCCTGCCAAGGTTCACCGAACCATCCTCGGCTCGCGCTAGGGTCCGTCATTCCTGTGAATTGCCGACCAAACTTGTGGTTAAGTCCAGTACTTAGTGGCAAAATCCTAGATATTGGTTGCGTGTGGGGGCGCAATGGATACTGCATTTCAGCGAGCAGGCCGCGCGCTGCAAAGCGCCGGGTATCCGGTATTCTCGGGCTTATCAAACTTTGTCTAGAGGGCACAAAGTGAGCGCTGATGGACCACCGGAAGAACGCATCCTATGGCGGGAGCGCTATCAGGCCCAGCATTTTGACTTCCGCGGTAAAATAGTTTTCGCCCGCTTTGACTGTTGCGAGTTCGTGAAATGCACGCTGCTCATTGACCGTGGCACAGGACAATTAGCGTTTACCGAATGCGTGTTCAAAGATTGCAACATCGACAAGCTCGAAACCGACCAAGAGCGCGGGCTGTACACGCGAGACAATTTCTTTGATCGCCCGCTAGCGGAAAGACGCGCCGATTTCGAGAATAGGCTAGCTCAATCTCTGGCCCCTCGAATGGTAAGGCAAAGGACCGATACGGCTCCCCGAATTAGCTCGCAACACGGCCATTCAGCTTAACAAGCGAATTTCGTAAGCTTAACAAGCGAGTTTCGTTGCAGCCTTTGTCGGCAATGATATCGTTTGCGATGACAAGAACGGGTATGGAATTTTGTCTCAGCGGCCTCGTTGGTTCTGCGGGCGGCGGCCTGGATGTGGTTTCTCGTTCGGTTTTATGACGAGCCAGTTTTCAGGCACTAACGCTTCGTCAAAATGAGCCTTCATCCGCTCGCCCTCGCGCGAAAAGGGAGGCTATTTGAGGCGCAGGCAACGCGCGTTAGATGAGTATTGCCGCTGCCGATAACGGCGCGCAGGCAAAACCCGCCGGGCGTGAACCGGTGAGCCTACTTACTATTCGGTTTCCTCTCCAATACCCGCCAGTATTTCCCAGCCGTAACTGGCGAGGCGCGTTCCCATGATCCAAAGCAGGGCGGCGTAGGCCGAAGCGTGGCCAGTGATCGCCGTTAGGATCGGATCAATTC
>VAZS01000207.1 GCA_005884855.1 Alphaproteobacteria bacterium
CGTGACCAGAGCAAGAACGTACAAAATTGGGCCCTACCAGATTCGGCTGCGTAACACTCCAGGTCGTGAGTCGCATCAAGCGCGAGCGTGGAACTCACAAGTAAATTCATTCCCTCTACGCTCGGTCGCGTTTCGCGGAGCTGCTTTAGGTGCAGCAGCCAGGCGAGGTGAGGCAATTACCATCAAATGGAATCGAGCAACTACCAAAGGCACCGTCGTTATGTCTTCGACTTGTGATCAATAAATATGGCGTCCAGCAGGAGCTGCTTGACGTGCAGCAGCCAGGCGAGGTGAGGCAATTACCATCAAATGGAATCGAGCAACTACCAAAGGCACCGTCGTTATGTCTTCGACTTGTGATCAATAAATATGGCGTCCAGCAGGAGCTGCTTGACGTCGGTCGCCGCGATATGGTCCCGCCTGAGCAATTGGGGTTGATCCGTGATTACTAGCGGGCCATCTTCGGCCTTGGCCGTGAGCCGGCCGTGCGAGCCCCGGACAAGAGATGCATCGAGCGGGATCACGTCCATCAGCGCCCGAAATCCCAGTTTGCGCAGAAGCAAGCGTTTGCCGATTGCGGCCTTCGGGGCCGCGATTGCCGGATCGAGAAACAGCTCGACCGGATCGTAGCCGGGCTTGCGATGGATCTCGACCGTACGCGCGAAATCGGGCGCTCGGCTGTCGTCAATCCAGTAGTAATAGGTAAACCAGGAGCGAGCATCCGCAACCGCGACCAACTCGCCAGAGCGGGCATGATCGAGGCCGATCGCGCGTCTTTCCTCACCGCCATAGACACGCTCTACGCCGGGCAGTCCTCCAATCAGACTTCGTACTTTCGGCAACGATTCCGGATCGGAGACGTAGACGTGTGCGATCTGGTGATCGGACAGCGCGAACGCGCGGGATGCGATCGGATCGAGCAGTTCACCGCCGTCTTCTTCCCGGACCATCAGCAGCCCTGCATCACGCAACGTCCTGTTGATGTGCACCGGGCGGTCGACAGGCGTTATGCCATATTCCGAGAGCACAATAACCGATCGCCCGGATGCGCGCGCGGCATTGGCAAGATCGCCAGCGACAGTGTCGATATCGATCAGCGACTGGCGGACCGCCGGTTGAGTCTCGTCAGGTCCGAAGCGTTGCAAATCGTAGTCGAGATGAGGAAGATAAGCGAGTGTCAGCGTTGGATCATGCTCGGTCATGACTATTTTGGTGGCTTCGGCAATCCAGCGTGTCGAGGCGATCGTGGTTGCCGGCCCCCAAAACTGAAACAACGGAAAAGGACCCAGACGCTCCGTCAGCCGCTCGCGCAATTGTCCCGGCACGGTATAGCAATCTGGAAGCTTGCGGCCGTCGGCCTTATAGATCGGCCGCGGCGTCGCGCCCCAGTCATGGCTCGACGCCATATTGTACCACCAGAACATGTTGGCACATGTGAAACTGGGATCGCGCTTCTTGCCCGCTTCCCAGATTTTCTCGCCACTCACAAGTCGATTGGACTGACGCCAAAGCAAGACTTCCATTAGGTCACGGAACAGCCAGCCATTTCCAACGACGCCGTGGTCGTGCGGCGGCGTTCCCGTCATGAAGGTGGCCTGGACGCTGCAGGTGACGGCAGGGGTTACCGTGTCCAGCGTTGCCATGCTGCCATGGCTGGCCAGCGCCGAAAGGCGCGGCGTCAGGGGTCCCAGGTGCCGCGGCGTCAATCCAACCACGATGATTGCCAGCACAGGTTTCAATGTATTTTCTTCCAGGCAGCCGTTGGCAATTTTCGCGCCAGCCTCACCGCAGCCGAGCGAAACGACTTGCCAAACTGGCAAGCAAAGTGGCACGCTGTCTAGTAAAATTGAAAGGCGCGTTACGATATGGGCCGATCAAATGATGGCCGATCGCTTCGCAGATTTCGCCGGCCCACTCAGAGCAGAAAAACAAGGGCGCCGGGCGAGGGAGCATGCCATGCTTGATACGCCTTCTCAAGCGGTCGAAGATGTTCGGCTGCAATCATTCAGCGTCACCTACGAATACCCAGTGGTGTTCACGCAAGATGCCTTCGCGCTTGGCAACCGTAGCCTGGTTGATGTGCTCTCGCGACGAGAACATCACAAGCGTCATAGATGTTTGATCTGTGTCGACCAAGGTGTCCTGACGTCACTTCCCGACCTCACATCGCAAATCGAGAACTACGCCTCGGCGCACGCAGGAAGCATGGAATTGGTAGCCCCCCTGGTGCCGGTTGCAGGCGGCGAAATCTGCAAGAACGACCCGAGGACCATACCCAGTCTGCTCGAATTGCTCTCGCGGCACGCGATCGACCGACACTCCTTTATGATCGCTATCGGTGGCGGGGCGGTGCTGGATGCGGTCGGCTATGCATCCGCCATCTTCCACCGAGGTGTCCGCCACATTCGTTTTCCAACCACGGTTTTGGCCCAGGATGACAGTGGCGTCGGCATCAAGAACGCCGTCAACCAGTTCGGCCTGAAGAATCTCATCGGTAGCTTTGCGCCGCCGTGGGCCATCATCAACGACAGTTCCTTCATCGACATATTGCCGCCGCGCGAAAAACGAGCAGGGATGGCCGAAGCTGTGAAGGTTGCCTTGATTCGCGACGGCAAGTTTTTTAACTGGCTGGAGGCCCACGCCGACGAGCTCGCACGCTTTTCCAGGCCTCACCTGCACCATCTCATCAACAGAACTGCCGAGCTCCACATGCGTCAAATTCGGCTCGGCGGTGATCCCTTCGAAATGGGCTCGGCGCGGCCGCTCGATTTTGGTCATTGGTCGGCGCACAAGCTCGAGCAATTGACGCGCAATGGAGTCAACCATGGCGAGGCTGTGGCAATCGGCGTCGCGCTCGACGCACGATATTCGGTCCTGTCCGGACGTCTGGCGGCCGGCGGAGACGAACGTGTGGTAAATCTTCTAGAGCGACTTGGTTTTGTCTTGTGGCATGACATGCTTCGGCACTGTGACCCACGAGGCCGGCCTCTAGTGCTGAAAGGCCTTGCCGACTTTCAAGAACATTTGGGTGGAGAACTGACAGTTACACTGCTTGCAGAAATTGGCCGTGGCGTGGAAGTCCACGAAATGGATGAGAAGATTGTCGGCCAATCGATTAACTGGCTGGAACAGCGGAAGTGACGGCGGATGAAACTCGATCAGCTCCCGGGCGGCGTTCATCTGACCTATTGTACGAACATCCATGCCGGCGAAAGCTGGTCGGACATTCGGACCAGCCTTGACAAACACGTCCCTGCCATCAAATCGACGGTCGCTCCGAACCAGCCGATGGGTGTGGGACTACGTCTTTCCGGCGAAGCTGCGGCCGTGGCCAGGGAGCCCGAGGCGCTGGCCTCATTCCGGGATCAACTGTCGAATCTCGGCGCCTATGTCTTCACTATCAACGCTTTTCCGTACGGGCCATTCCACGGTGTCCGCGTCAAAGAGAACGTTTATCTACCCGATTGGCGCGACCGCGAGCGTGTAGCCTTCACGGCCAACAGCGCTGCCGTGCTGGCCGCAGTTCTCCCTAACGATGTCGAGGGCAGCATTTCGACCGTACCCGGCGCGTTCAAGCCAAACGGCCGGTCAAGTGAAGCCATCGCTGCGATGGCGGGCAACCTGGTGATGGCTGTTGCCGATCTCGTCGACGTGGAGCGCCGGACCGGCAAGCGCATCGCGCTCGCCCTTGAGCCAGAACCTTGCTGTTTCCTTGAAACAACCGACGAGAGCATCGCGTTCTTCAAAGACATGCTTTTGAAGCCGGAAACGCTCGACACTCTCGGCTCCGTTACCGGTGTTTCCCGGCAGGAAGCGGAGGTCCTGCTGCGGCGCCATCTCGGCATTTGTTACGATGTCTGCCATGGCGCCGTGGAATATGAAGATATCGTCGCTGCGTTAGATCGCCTGCTTGCAGCAGGAATCGCGATCCCGAAAATCCAATTATCGGCGGCGATGCGTGTCCCGACCATGAAAAAGGACCTTGTCGCCGCCGTGATGAGATACAACGAGGGAGTCTATCTGCACCAGTCGATCGTCCGTCGTAACGAGAGTCTCGTTCGGTACGTTGACCTTCCGGACGCCGTTGCTGCCTTCGGCGAAGGACAGGCGGACGGAGAGTGGCGAATCCATTGTCACGTGCCGGTGTTTCTCACCGATCTCGGTGAAATCAGTTCAACGCGCAGTGATCTTGTCGCGACACTCGCCGCCTTGCGGCAGAAGACCCGTTCATCGCATCTCGAGGTCGAGACCTATACCTGGGATGTTCTGCCGGAAAAGCTTCGAACTGGCTCGAAGTCAGCCGACATCGCTCGTGAGATCGCGTTCTGCCAACAGGGACTTGTGGGATGAATGTTGTCGCCGTGCGAGCACCCAGCGCCCAGACTCTGCTGAGGCTGGGCCGGGTGTCCAATCTGCCAACCGTGTGGACCAATGTCATCGCCGCGGCCACAATAAGCAACGCCGCTGCAGACTTCGCTGACGTCGCGCTCGTTGGCCTTGCCATGACGGCGCTCTATGTGGGCGGCATGTACCTCAACGATTTCTTCGACAGGGATATCGATGCGAGAGAGCGCCCCGGCCGACCGATCCATGCCGGCGACATCAGCGCAGGAGCCGTCTCGACAATCGGATTTGCGCTGCTTGCAGTCGGCGTGGCTTTGCTACTGCGGTTTGGCTTTTTGACCGTGATTTGGGGCTTGGCGCTGGCCGGCGCGATCGTGCTTTACGACGCTTGGCACAAGGGCAACATCTTTGCGCCGGTGATCATGGGTCTCTGCCGGGCTCTAGTCTATCTGGCAACAGGTGCAGTCTGGCCGCTCCTTTGCTGCTTGCCTTGCCAGCCATTTTGAGCGGATTGCCTGTCGTCATTGCCTGTCTGTTGTTGTGCGCTGCTGATGTCGCTGCCGTGCGCCTGTTGGCACAGCGGGCTGCACCAGATGCTGTACCACGCGCCGTTTCGATGCTGATCGCTGCGATCTGCCTGGTCGATGCGTTGGCTGTGGCACTGTACGCGGGTGGAATCCTGCTCGCCTGCATCTGCGCGAGCGGCTATCTGCTGACGAGGCTTTTCCAAATGTTTATTCCGGGAACGTGATGCAAGCCTTGGCGAGATCGTCCGGTCACAATGGAAGCGGTCGCGCCGCTAAGGCCGTTTGCGACGGCTTCATCGCCTTGGCGGATGAGTGGATATCGCGGGCCGCAAACGAAAACGCGATGTTCTGGTTCCGCGATACTATTGAACGCATTAGACATGAGTCCGGCGGCGATAAGCTTGCGATGGCCATCGGTCTCGCCCCTCGCCGTCTCGGGAAGACCGATTTGCTGCTGACGTCGGACGATAAGGTGCACGCGATGGCGTTGCGGCCGGGCCTTGACCCCAGCGAATGGAGCATCGATCAAGCGGCTCGGATTGCTTTTATGGTTGCCAGCTATGCCGGAGACGATGCCGCCTTCGCTATGGCCTTCGACGGTTTCTGTGCCACGGCCGGACTCAACGAGCTGATCGCGCTTTGCCGCGGACTGCCGGTATATCCCGCCGCCGCACTGCTGGAGCCGAGGGCGCGGGAGGCCGTTCGGTCAGGCATCAAGCCCGTCTTTGAGGCCGTGGCCCATCGTAATCCTTATCCGGTCGAGTGCTTCGCCGAAGACGCCTGGAATCAGATGGTCGTAAAGGCATTCTTCATCGGCTCGCATCTGTGGCCGATCCAGGAATTAGATCGGCGTGGTAATCCACGATTGGCGCGCATGCTCGTTGATCTTGCTCAGGAGAGATGGGCAGCCGGACGGCCGGTGAGCGGTGAAGTGTGGCGTTGCGTGGCGCCGCACGCGGATACCGAGGGAGTTGCGGCTTTGGTCCGCGCGTTCGAGACAGGCACCGATAAAGAGCGTTCCTCAGTCGCGCTTGCGTTGCAGCAAGCGCAGCCGGATCGTATCGATACCACGTTCGAGCAGCCCGAATTGCGCAGACAGGTCAGAGACATTCAATCGCGCCTGGTGGCCGAAAAGATCGATTGGAAAGCGCTCGCATGAGCAGCGAGTGGTCATCGCCATTCATCTCACGAGCTTTGTTGCGCACTCTGTCAGCACTCCTGACTATTTGCCTGCTCGCCCAGTTCTTCATCGCGGGTATAGCCGCGATGACCGATCCTGGCTGGTGGACATATCACAGCGACTGGGTCGCCATCTTTCAGTGGCTCGTCATTCCGCTTCCGATCCTGGCGTGGCTTGGCGGGCTTCCTCGTGGGCGGCGGACACTATTCGCATGCATTCCCTTGCTGCAGATCGCGTTGCAATATGTGTTGGCGCACCGCGCAATCGAAGGTCGACTTGCAATTGGTCTGGGCCTGCATGCGTTGGATGCAGCACTCCTATTATTGATCGCTGCCGGTCTGGCAGTTGGTTTGTTCGATTGATTTGATTGTCTGATTGGAAGACCCATCAGCGGGTGGGCACGATCCCGTGAACTCATTTCCTGTTGCAGCTTCAATTGAACGCGCTACGATATTTGTTGGCCGTATTGCGACATTAAAGAAAATCGCCGGCCTGGAAACGAACAGGAGTCAACCATTATGAGAATGTTGACACTCGTCGCCTTTTTGGCGGCGGCATGCGCGGGCATGCCCGTTGCATCTGCGCAACAGGTGCCGGCTACACCGGCCGAGGTTGCTCAGCCTGGAGGAAAGATACCGGGCGCCCCGAAATTGGCGCTCGTCAAAGTTGCTGACGGGTTTCATGATCCGGTCGGCGTTACCGCTGCTAATGACGGTTCGGGGCGCATCTTTGTCGTGGAGCGTGCAGGCCGCGTCAGAGTGGTCGACAAGAGCGGCAAGGCATTGCCCGAACCCTTTATCGATCTGACCAACTTCAACCCGCTCGGCACCGATGTGCAAACAGGGTTTGTCGAGCAGGGGCTCTGGTCAGTCGCATTCCATCCCAAGTTCAAGGACAATGGTTACGTCTACGTCCACTACGCCTCGCTTCCTTTCAACGGCGCCTCGATCATTGCGAGAGTCACCGTCGATCCCAAGAGTCCCAATCAAGTAACCAAGGAGCAATTCACGAAATCCGTGAAGGTGCTCATGAACATTCCTCAGCCCTACTATAACCACTATGGCGGCATGATTGCCTTCGGTCCCGATGGCAAGCTCTACATTGGCAAGGGTGACGCCGGCTGGGAGGGCGACCCACTTAACGCCGGGCAAAACCTGAACGTTCTCTGGGGTAAGCTTCTGCGGATCGACGTCGACGCCGACGACGATACGCCGTACACGATTCCAAAGGACAATCCCTTTGCCAAGGCGGACAAACCACAGCTGATGTCACTGTTCGGAATCACCGAGCAGGGCTTCACGGTAAACAAGATCGGCTCGCGGCCGGAGATCTGGGCCTACGGTCTTCGCAATCCCTACATGTTCCATTTTGACCAGAAATCCGGCGACCTCTTCATCGCTGATGTCGGCCAGAACCACTGGGAAGAGATCAACTATCAGCCCGCATCTTCGAAAGGCGGTGAAAACTACGGCTGGAAATTCAATGAGGGCTCGTATTGCCATCCGGCGATGTCGGCCGATCAGAAATGTCCAATTGTTGGTGTGTTGCCCGTTGCTGAATACCCTCACCCTGAGTCCTTTGAGAACGGGACCAAGGCCGATAACGGCGGCTGCTCGTCGCAGGGGCTTGGCGTCGCTAACTACGGTGGCTTGAACAAGACCTACATGGTTGGCGACTGGTGCTCGGGCCGGTTGTTTGGGGTGGCCTGGGATGACAGCGCCAAGAAGTGGCAGATGCAAGAGTTCATGCAAACGCAACTTCAGTTCACTGCGGGCAGTGTCGATGCAGATGGGACTGTGTTGGCGGTGAATTGCTACTGCTTCTACACCGAAGATAAGGGACCCGACCGCAATCCGGCCGGTGCGCTCTGGCGCATTCTACCGGCGGACAAGGTTCCCGCCGGCGCGGAACTCGCCAAGGCGAAGTGAGGCTTGGGGCATTTACGCGAAAAGCATCATCGCTCGCCTGGTCGCGGGCGATGATTGTTTTGAATGACTGAGATCGAAACCCATGTTGTCCAATCGCTTTCGACAATTCGCCATAAGATTGTTGTCCGTCAATGCGCTGGGCGTCTCGCTCGCATCGGCCGGGGACGTGGCCGATTTCAAGAGCCCGTGGGACAATTCGCCGATGACTTTCGAACTGCAGCCGGGCGAGGTCGAGACGCCGGCGGTCACGAAATTCAAGAAGACAGGAGACAACGAATATCGTGGCAACACCGACGCGATCGCCAACGGCAAAAC
>VAZS01000208.1:0-4585 GCA_005884855.1 Alphaproteobacteria bacterium
CAACTGGTCTGCGAAGGCCGAGTACCAGTATTACGACTTCGGCAGCACCACCATCACTGGCGGACCCGCCTCGGTAGTTGGCGCCCGGTTTCGAGATGACGAACATACCGCCAAGCTCGGCATAAACTACCGGTTCGGCTGGGGTGGCCCCGCGGCCCCGCGCTACTAGGCCGAACGATTTGGCACGGCTGGGCTGGATCACGCACCACGACCAGGACTGCGAAAAATAATTTTCGCAGTCTGCGGAACTGACGCGTGTAATAGGCTATTGTGCGCTCGGTGCTTGGTGGACGAGTAACATGCGTGCCCTGTTGTCAGGTTTGGTCTTAGCCGCCTTTACTCTGCCGTGCCTTGCCCAAAATGTCCTGAAATCCGAGCCGCTTGTGCTAGCGCCTTATGAGATCGCCTACGTTCAGGCCGCCTCGTGTCCGGCCGGGAAGGTACTCAAGGTAACCGGCTCGATCAGGGGGCTGCACCGGAAAAAAACATGCGTCGTGCTCGCCGCCGACCAGGCGTCACTGGCGACCGCGATACCGTGACCCGATTGCAATCGGGCAGGGCACTCAGCGACTTAGTTGAAGACTTAGCTGAAACTCCTGCTGCTCTTCGCGATCGGCATCGGCCTGGTTTTGGGCCGGGTCTTCCTGCGGGTCCGGTGGGCAGGGCCTGATCTCATAATCGTTGTCCAGCACCGGCCGGGGAGTCGGCGCATCCCCCTCGGAGACAACGTCGACCACCAACCCGCTTTTCTGGGCGTGCTTCCAAACATCGGCCTCGGTTGGATAGGTCTTGCTCAGCTTGGCGTCGTTACTGAATAGCGCGTAAGGCATTCATTGCCTCCCTGAGAAAGCAAGTTAACGCCCTCGGCTGAGCTGAGTTTCAGTCCGGCTACAGCGCCTTCACGCGCACGTGAGGCGGCTCTCTTTCTGCCGCACTTCCGGGGAGTCCTTGAGTCGTAAACGACTCCTGAATCATCGCGAAAATAATGGCCGAGACTCTACGGCTAGAATCGCCGGATGTTTTCGCCGTGATGGAAAGGACCTTCAAAACCGCCGCTGAATTGCATGCCGGGCTCACGGTTGCCCTCTTGATGGCATGCGCGGCGAATTTGATCCTGATCTGCTGCTCCTGGCTCTAGGCCAATGCCGCGAGGGCGCTAAGCCACTGCCGCAAGATCCAGCCTTGTCTAGGGGGTAGCTAAATCAAGCCTATTCCCTGATGGCCGTCCACTTGCCGCTGCAAGGTGCACCCGAGGATGCCGCGTTCCATCTGCCAGATCCTACTCTACTCTCAAGCTGGCCATTAGCGTGGGAGCCGCCGATCGACACCCTGACGTAGCCGTCGTTCGTGACCCGCCCGGAAACATCGCCGGGGCCGAAGACCTTCCCATCCTGGACGGTCAGCCGATAGCGCGCTTGAGATTCACAAGTTCCAGCCTTCGTGACCACGGCGACTTCCCACGTCCCGTCGTATGGCGTTTTGGCGAAGGCCGGCACAACGAAGAACTGCGCCAACAAGATCAACAACGCTGCCGAATATTTCATCCCGAAATCCACTTCTTGAAAGAACTCAGCATTGGCCAACCCGCCAAGTCAGCGTTTCATAGGTCGGGAAAGCGACTTAAGTGCGAATAGGTTGGTTCATCCCAGCAGCCAGCCGCACGGGCCAGGCAGAGGCCAGGCTCGAAAAAAGGCCGCTGGGAAATATCCAGCGGCCAACCGGGCTCAAAATTTTTTCGAACTGAAATGCCGAGGCGTGCCCGGGATGGTCGAGCTAATCGCGCCCCGCAACTATTGTGGAGTCGAAAATTTGGTTCCATCGCGGGAACAAACACCAGTGTTGCGGATGCAGCACACAATTTCGATGAAGGGAGGTGCTTGGGTAGTCTTACCGCCCAAACTGTGTCGTGAACTGGCGTGAGCCGAAGGTGATCGGCGCCAGGCCGGTTGAGCATTGGAGCATCCTTTTTTGCATTGCGGTGGACGATTGTCGCCAAACAATAAAAAGGACGATAAACCAACCTGCTCAGCGGGGCCCAAATCGTGGAAACACCTTTGGATCGGAATGCGAAAACGCGCGTGCGCGTAGCATTCTTCTTTTTGTTCCTTTTCGTCGCGGCGCTGTCGTGCGGAACATATTTCGTAGGCAGCCTGAGCAAGTTTCAAGAGAGCATTGCGGTTCGTGAAACCCAGACCGCACTGCAAGGCCTCGCCGATGCAAATCAAATAGAGCAGGCGCTCAGGCGAAATCCCTCAAACAAGATCTTGCAGCTGATAGCGATGGCAACCAAGGCAGCGGGTGAAACCGCCGTGGCTACTGAAACGCTGTTGAATTCAGTTGAACCACCCTCCGTCTCGAAAGCTCTCGATTGGGCTGCGGCGAGCCGCAGTGATCTTGAGGCACTCGGCCGCGACTTGAAAAGGGCGGAAGCCAATGCAGCCACGTTCATGCCGCGCTACCTCGACCTCCTCAAGAATGAGCGCAACAAGGTGGAAAAACATGCGGTCTCACTGCATGTGGAAAAAGATACCCTCAGCACATTTTTGGATCAGCTCGAGCAACGGCACGCGAAAATTTCGGCGTTTGCTTCGGAGCTGTTAGCGGCGCGCGCAGATTTCTACCGCGCTTACGAAAACTATCTCGCGGTCGTCCTCAGGGAATTTGGCGCTTACAAGGTCGTAAGCGGTCAGCTTATATTCCCGTTTCAACGCACGGTGGACCGTTACAACATCGCGGCCCATGCAATGTCAGCCGCCGGAAAGCGGGTTGCTGAATTGGAAGTACAAAGACAAAATCGAATGCAGTCGAAGCCGGAAGGCTGGGAGCAGTTCGTCGATCGTAAGTGAAGGTGCCGACATTCTCGGCATGCTCGCGGCTATTATCGCGGGGTTGAAGGCCACATATGACGCTGGTCGCGGCGCTAGTTCGACTGCATGTTTAGCGCTCGTACTGCGCCTTGCTTCATCATCGTCAGACTTATCGCTCGCGCACTCCCGCCACCGTCGTGGCGAATTCCTCTGCTGTGTAGACCCGGCCTGATAATCGGATACTGACGAATGGCACTCCTTGATTCAGGAAATCACTTGCCGCTTCTAAGGCCGCCTGCTTGGTGGCGGTGGTGATCTTCGTCGCTCCGTCCAATGTATGGGGCTGGCACTGTACAATGAACATTGCTTTTCCCTTCCACGGCTTTGATCGCGCCGCCAAGTACCCGGTTAATGTGTGTTCGCCGTTGTCCTAATGTGTGTTCAGTATTGTCCGCGAATTGCATCCGATTTGTGTCGCATTCCCGACTTAGCCGGTTAAGGTACAACCCTACCTTGTTTTCTGTTCGAATGCGCCTTGCGCAGCCGTAGCGCGGCTTATCAGCGGATACCTCCGTGCTCCAATCGATCGAACGGTATTTCGGCATCGCATCGAGGCACCTGAAAATGCGAGTCGGCCGGGCTGTTTTTTTGAATCGTTCATGGGCGGGATGAAATGCTACCCGACTGTCCAGTCGGAAATTTGGAGCTTGTTATCCAGCGCAGTAGTGCGCGCCAGTGTTTAAGTCTGCTGGTGCCGGTTGAGAGGATTGAACTCCCGACCTTCGGTTTACAAAACCGCTGCTCTACCGCTGAGCTAAACCGGCTAACCCGTAATTTACTAAATCCCAGGCTCTAAAAAAGCGTCGCTTTGCCTCGGCAGTGACTGCTCGCGGGCAGGCGGGCCGTCAAATACCAGACTTGTCCGGCAAGGGCTACAGGTGCATAGCGGCCTGGGCACGCGGCTTGGCGCGGCAGGGGCCGGATAAAATGCGGCGTCGCCAGCCAACCGTGGATGGAGTGACGGAAGTCCGGAGCAGGGGGAAACATGTTCGCAATCGCGGCGCTGGGGTTTTTGCTGGGCATGCAGCACGCGCTTGAGGCCGATCACATCGCGGCGGTCTCCAGCATCGCCGCGCGCCGCACCCACGTTGGCGACATCGTCAAGCACGGCCTGACCTGGGGGCTCGGCCATACGCTGACGTTGTTCACCGTTGCCGGGGCGGCGATATTGCTCGGTCAGGCGCTTCCGGAAAACCTGGCGCGGCCGATGGAAACGGCGGTGGGACTGATGCTGGTCGGTCTCGGCGCCCATGTGCTGTGGCGGTTGTGGCGCGATCGCGTGCATTTTCACCGGCACGGCCATGATGACGGCACCGTGCATTTCCACGCTCACAGTCATGCCGGCGAGACCCTATCGCATACCCGCGCGTCTCACGCGCATGCGCATGGCTTTCGCTGGCGCTCGCTGCTCGTCGGACTCATGCACGGCATGGCGGGATCGGCGGCGCTGTTGGTGCTCGCGGCATCGCAGGCTTCCAGTGCGGCGGCCGGGCTCGCTTACATCGCAGTGTTCGGGATCGGCTCGATGGTCGGGATGGGCGCGCTATCGGCGGTAATCGCTGTGCCGCTCGCGGTTTCCGCGCGATGGCTAACCTGGGCCAATAGCGGATTGCAGGGCGCCGTGGGCGTGCTCACGATCGCGATCGGTGTCACAACGGTTGTGGCGGCGATCTAAGCAAACTGCGCCCGTTAACAACTCCTGATCGCCACGGCCCGCA
>VAZS01000208.1:4691-5739 GCA_005884855.1 Alphaproteobacteria bacterium
CGACTGGGGTCTTGCCAAGCGCGTGCATGTGACGCCCACTGTGTATGGCGGCCGCTACGTCGATCCCCTGCCGAATGTCGGCCACTACTATCCAAGCGCGGGGCATCGGCCGGGCTATGGCCGCCTTGAAATCGAACCGCCCGCCAACCGGGTACTGCCGCAGCCGGCGGAGAGCTACCATCAATCGTGGTCGGCGCAATCGGCTCCGCAGCCGGCCCAGCCCGAGATACCTTTGAATCCGCCGCCGATCATTCTCGCCCCTCAAGGTGGCGTTGATGGGCCGCCGCAGGATTTTTTAAACACGCCGCAGAATTTTCGACAGCGAAGACCGGGCGGCGTTCGTCACTGATTTAGGCCAGCAAACAGTTTATGGGAGAGAGCAATGCGCCAGACGATTTCAGGATTGATAGTTGCAGCCGCCGTGGTGACCGCGAGCGCTGCGCCCGCGCTGGCGTGCGGCTTCGGTTGGTGCTCGCCCTGCGCAGTAGGTTATGCCGCGCCCTGCGCAACGCTGCAGGTCTATGATCGGCTGCCCGATCCGGACCGGCAGTACCATTCCCCTCATCGGGTGCATCAGTATTATTACGTCAACCAGGGCCCGACCTTTACTGGCCCAGGCGCCTTCGCGCCTTATCCGACGTATGAGGAAAGCGCGGTCCTGGTTTGGGGCGCCTATCGCTACCGCCCGTATCGCCATGGCCAGCCCACGCTGCGCCGGTATTACTGACGGCGGCACTTGATCCGATAGATCAACGCCCAATCCCATCGCGCGAGTGGGCGTGGATTTTTCAGCCCATCAGTCCGAGCCTGATCGAGCCGATATAGAGCGCCAGCACGGCGGCGTTCGAAACGTTGAGGCTTTTGATTTCGCCGGGCATGTCGAGCCGCGCCACCACGGCGCAGGTCTCCCGCGTCAACTGGCGCAAGCCCTTGCCTTCCGCACCGAGCACCAGCGCCAGCGGCTGCCGCAAGGTGACCTCGCCGAGATTTTCGCTGCCCTGGCTGTCGAGCCCGACGGTCATGAATCCCAGCTCGTTCATTTCGTTGA
>VAZS01000209.1 GCA_005884855.1 Alphaproteobacteria bacterium
CCCAGGATCGCACGTCGGCGAGTCCAAACGCGATCACCAGCACCGCACCGAACGCGGCTGACTGCGGCGCGCCAAATAACGAGGGCGAAGCCAACGGATTGCGCAGCAAGCCTTGCAGAGCCGCGCCGGAGAGGCCGAGTATGCCGCCGATCGCAAACGCGAGAATCGTTCGAGGCAGCCGAATTTCACGCACGATCACCTGCTGCACGTCGCTGCCGCCGCCGAACAGAGCATCGATCACGCTCACCGGCGATAGCCGCACTGGACCGACGCCGAGCGAGATCAGCACCAGCATCACCACCAGAGCGACAAGCCCCACCATCACGCTCGCGCGACGGCGCGCTGCTACCTCAGCTCCCGCCATCACGTTCTGAACACTCATCAATCGCCCTCGAGCGGCGATGTCGTCGCCCTCCTCCAATGCTCATACAACGATTGAGGTCCGGTACAAGCGGCGCCGTGAACAAAATACTACCGCTGGACCGCAGGCGCGGCGGCTGGAATCAATGAGCATTGACTCTTGGCCGGGCAAACTTTTAGATGTCAGCGACGGTTCCTCATGTTTTGGGGATCAAAAGGGAATGCGGTGCGGGGAAGTTTCCCAATGCCGCGGCTGCCCCCGCAACTGTAAGCGGTGAATCTTTCGTCATATGCCACTGGGAATCTCGGTCCTGGGAAGGCGACGAACGGTATCGACCCGCGAGCCAGGAGACCTGCCGTCAGCCGTGGTCACACGCGAAGATGTCGGTCGGGGAGTACAGACATTAGCTTCACCTGAGGTGCGGATAGCACAATGGTGAGACTTCGTTCGCTGTGACGTGCCACTGACGTCATACCGAGGTCGAACCATGTCTTCCATCAACACAGCCGCAGCGCGGCGACGCAGCTATACGCTAGCTGCAGCTTTCTTTTCTCCTGTTCTTTCGGTTTTGATTCCCACTGCACAGGCGCAGCAATCCGCGTCACCCAACCTGCTACCCTCCATTCAAGTCGAAGCCCCCCCAGAGAAGAGCCGTACCGAATCGGCGCCCTCTCCTGATCGGTCCTCCGTTTCTCGCCGCGCCGTTCCTGTGAGACGACGTGAGCCGGGCGATGCCAAGCCATCGGTTACACCGGGTCAAGACCGGCCGATCGTGGTCAGCCCAACCGCGACGGAGACGCCTATCGATCAGATCGCGAGTTCGGTAACCGTAATCACTGCAAAGGACATGGATCGCGATCAGCGCCGCACCCTGCCCGACGCGCTGGCGACCGTGCCCGGCCTTAATGTAGTTCAAAGCGGAGGTCCCGGCGGACTAACCTCAGTCTTTATGCGTGGTACCAACTCAAATCACACCAAAGTTTTGATCGACGGCATCGACGCCAGCGATCCCAGCAACCCAAACCGTTCGTTCGATCTGGGCCAGTTGCTGACGTCGGATATCCAGCAGATCGAAGTGCTGCGAGGCCCGCAGAGCGGGCTCTATGGCGCGGACGCGCTTGGCGGTGTGATTTCGATCATTACCAAGAAGGGCGAAGGCCCTCCTCGCGCGACCGCGACGATAGAAGGCGGATCGTTTGGCACTTTCAACCAGACGGCCGGCTTCAGCGGCGCGCAGGACAGGATCAACTATGCTTTCAATGTCGCGCATTTCCGGGCCACCGACGTACCGGTAACCCCGCTCGAGCTGCTGCCGCCTGGGCAAAAGGCGATCGGCAATAATTATGACAACATGACGTATTCGACCAAGCTCGGCGCAGACGTGAGTGAAAACCTCACTTTGAATGCGGTCGCGCGTTACACCGAGGCGACCCTGCACTTCACCGGCGACACATTTGATCCGGTAACGTTTTCAAGTTTTCCCTCCGCGGCACAGAGCACACAAATAGTGCATCAGCTCTTTACGCGTGGAGAAGCCGTGTGGTCGGCATTCGACGGCCGGATCAAGAACTATTTCGGCGTCAATTACACCAATCACTGGAACTATAACATCTCACCTGGCGATGTCACGCCGACGATCACGACCGGCGATCGGGTAAAATACGATTGGCATGCCGTCACCAAGCTCGCGCCATATCACACTGTCATTATCGGGGCAGAACATGAGACCGAGACGTTGCAGACGTCCGCGGTCTCTGCAGAAAACACCAACAAGGCAGGGTATTTTTCGCTGCAGTCGACTTTCGCCGACCGCCTATTCCTGGTCGAGAACGTGAGGCAGGACGATAACGACCGATTTGGTGAACATCCGACGTACCGCGTGGCGCCAGCGGTGATCGTTCCGATTACGGAGACCAAGTTGAAGGCAAGTTATGGCACGGGTTTCAAGGCGCCGACACTGAATCAGCTATTCGTCAGCTTGCCTGCCTTTTTCTTTGTTGCCAATCCAAACCTGAAGCCTGAGGAAAGCGTCGGCTACGATGCTGGTTTCGAACAACCCCTGTTCAACGAACGCGTCCGCTTCGGTTCGACTTATTTTCACAACGACATCACTAATCTGATCCAGTTCGTGGTTAATCCTGTGACCTTCGGCAGCACGCTCGTCAACGTTGGGAAGGCAACCACCGAAGGCACCGAGAACTTTGTTTCGGCGGCGATCACCGAGCGGGTGCGAGTTCGCGCGGATTACACCTTCACCCGAACGGTCGACGCGACCACGGGGCTGGAGTTGTTACGGCGCCCCAGGGAAAAATGGAGCGCGAACATCATCTGGAATCCGATCGATGCGCTGACACTGTCCGCCACGGTGCTTCATACCGGCAGCTTCATCGATGTGAACCGCGATTTCAGTATCCCACGGTTGTTGGCGCCGGCCTATACGGTAGTTAACGTCGCCGCGGACTACGCCATTAGCGACCAGATCAAGATATTCGGCCGCGTAGATAACCTGTTCAACGTGCACTACCAAAATCCAACGGGATTCCTGCAGCCGAGCCTTGGCATCTATGGCGGCATGCGCGTGGCCAATTATGGCGTGAGGTAAAATTCGAAACAGCCGGCTGGGCGAAGTCGGGGTGTTGGACTGTCTTGTTTCCGCTTGGGCCAGGATAACCACACCCCAGTTTCGTTCAGCTGACGAATGCACTAACCGCACCCAGACTACAAAACGCGTCACTTCGACCTTTCCACTCAAACAAGTCGGGGTGGAAGAGGTGAGCCATAAGCTCTGTTCCGTCGATGACCCGAGGTCCTGGACGCGCAAAATAGGAGTTCGCGTCCACTGCATACACTTTGCCGTTGCGCACCGCCGGCAAATCAGCCCAACCGGGATAGGTCGAGAGTTGCCGCGCCTCACCGGCGGCTTTTTCCAAACCACAGCCGCAGGGCATAATCATCAATATTTCGGGCTTCCAGTCCAGAACGTCTGCCCAGGGTATACGAACCGAATCGGCCCCCTCACGCCCAAGTTCGTCGATACCGCCCGCGATACGAACCATTTCTGGAACCCAATGGCCGCAGCAATAAACGGGATCGATCCATTCCATGCAAAAGACCCGCGGCCGGGACGCTGCAGCGCGCGTCCTGGTCTCGATCATCTTAAGTCGAGCCCGACCGTCTGCGATCAACGCCTCGGCTATCTGCAAGCGGCCCGTCGCCTCACCGAGATCGCGTAAATTGCCGTATATTTCCTCAAGGCATTTCGGTGTTAGCCACACAATTTCCGGCTTGCCGGGAAGCCTGTCCAACAACTGGGAGACTTCGTTTCCCGAAGGGGCGCAGACCTGGCAGAGATCCTGGGTAACAATCATATCGGGCGCGATTTCCTGCATAAGCGTCTCGTCGACACGATAAAGGCTCTGACCGTTGCGCAACATTTGCGTCACCGCCGAATCGATTTCCGGCTGACTCATACTTTCGATCGGAAGAACGCTACGAACAACGATCGCTTTGCCCTTGATCTCGGGCGGGTAATCGCATTCATGCGTAACACCGATCAGTCGCTCACACAGACCCAAGGCACATACCATCTCGGTGGCCGAGGGTAGAAACGAAACGATCCGCCGAATCTCAACCATATCCATGCATCCTAAGA
>VAZS01000210.1 GCA_005884855.1 Alphaproteobacteria bacterium
AGGATGGCCATGAACATGCCGAGGCACATCAGGACAAATCCCAACCACGTGCCGCTGCTGGCCACAATTGGCTGGGCTATCTGCTCACTCATCAGGCGAGCGCACGGTTTTCAGCACGGATGCGGATGGCGAGAACGGCAGCGTTGAGCACAGTGAAGATCGCAGCCAGCCAGCTGAGTCCGAGAACCAGCGGAAGTAGCGCGATCTCGGCGGCAACAACGGCATAGTTAGGGTGCGACAGAAAGCGGTAGGGTCCAGCAGAGACGAGAGATTGGCTGGGCAGAACGATGATCCGAGTCGTCCAACGCGAGCCGAGCGTCCGCATCACCCAGAAACGAAAGCCCTGCAACGCGACATAGAAAAGAAGGATGACAAGGTTCACCGCTTGATCGCGTCCAAATATCCATAGCGCTGTTAGCCACGCCGCGTGCATCGCGACTATCATCGGATAGTGTCGTGGCGCCACCTCGACGCCGCCGCGGGCCAGGAGCTTGCGGGTGTTGTGGTTGGCAATGACAAGTTCAGCGCCACGCTGCAGCGTGACCAGAGCAAGGAGGATTTCGGCTGCGCTCACGCGACGTGCCTCAACGCGACGCAGCTTGCGGAGAAGCCGGGTCCGAGTGCCGTCAACAATGAGCGCGCCGGCAGCCCCTTGGCAAGTGCTTGTTGCAGCACGAACAGAATAGTGGGCGAAGACATGTTGCCGTAATCAGCGATCACCTGGCGTTCGCAGTCGAGCGTGCCCTGATCGAGAGCCAGCGCGGTCTCCAGCGCGTTGATGACCTTGGCGCCGCCTGGATGACAGATGAACCGGTCGACGTCCGCCAGAGTTAGCTGCATAGCGGTGAGAATCTGCACCATGGCGGGGTTGAGATGCGCGAGGACAAAATTGGGAATGGTGCGGCGGAAGATGACCCCGAACCCTTGGGGATCGACGCTCCACCCCATAATGCCAAGCGTATCCGGCCAAAGGTATTCGCCGGCATTCTCGATCTGCGTCGCACCGCCATCGCCCGCACGCAAGACCACCGCGGCGGCACCGTCGCCAAACAGGCTGACCGCGACGATGTTGGCCTTGGTAAGTTCGTCGTGGCGCAGAGCCAGCGAGCAGAGTTCTATTGCCACCAGCAGCACGTTTGTGCCGGGTCGCGCCTGTGCAAGGCGCGCCGCAATCGACAGGCCCGAACTCCCACCAGCGCAGCCAAGGCCGAACACCGGCACACGCATGACGTCGGATCGAAAACCCATTCGGCCTGCAACACGCGCCTCCAGGCTTGGCGTGGCAATTCCGGTTGAGGAGACGGTCACGATAGTATCTATGTCGGCGCCGGTGAGGTGCGCATCGGCCAGCGCTTTGCCAGCCGCATCGGCAAACAGCGCCTCGGCGCCCGCCAGAAAAGCTGCCGTGCGCTCGGGCCAGCCCCGCGGTTCGAGGTACCAGTCAAAGGGCTTCACCGCGTGCCGCTTGATGATTCCGGTATTCGAAAAAATGCTGGAGAACCGTTCGAACTCAGGAAAGCGGGTTCTGAACACGTCCCATGCCGCGGCGAGAACATCCTTTTGCAAGAACACGTGTGGAGGCACCGATGTTGCCAGCGAGACCAGGGCAGCGTTGGGCATCGAGAGAACTCTCCTGAGGTTTGCGTTAAGAATGGGAACATCGCGGAGGCCGGTTTATTTCCGCCTTGACAAACAATGATTTGGCAGAACGGCTCAGCAGAACAACAAACGCTCGGTTGGTTAGTCGGCAAAGCAGCGTCGTAGAAAAGCGGGCAGGAACATGGCTGCCGGGATTGCGTTGGATACACAACGTTTGCATGCACTCAAAAGGCCTTCGGGTGCAACACAGAGCATGATCAAATGCCCAAAGAGAACGACCTGGAAGGTGTGCAGGATCAAGGCGGCAAGCACGGCGGTCAGAAGGGTATGCCGAAACCTGAGTCCAAACCGCCGCACGGTCCTGATCAGGGCGTGATGCGCGATAACAAAGGACAGCCGCCGCCGCAAGATAAAGCCCGCGCACGGCAACGGACCGACAGAAAGTAGCGGTTTTCGGTCGGGGCGGTGTCGCCGAGCCCGCGACGTTTCCGCTTGGCATCTAGACAGCACCAGGCGCGGCTGGCTGGTCAGTCAGGCTTGCCGATCGGGTTGTTCCTTGGCATAATTTCAACCTGCGGCCCCATCAATTTCCAGGCATGCCTTTCAAATAATTGCCGTCGTCCGACCACGCTCATCTATCGCAGGAGTATTTACCCGGCTCGAACTGACCTAGCTCCCAGTTACCTACAATGCCATTTCCGTTCCATTCATAGGTGCGAGATGAAAAATCCGACGCTACTTTCAGAACTGCACAAACGAGTCGGATCTCCCTCGAGCGAAACTGTTCAAAGCCTGCGACTGTTGAAAGCTTTCGTCAGGTTAGGACCGAGGCAGCGGTTCGAGGTGATCGAGCTGGTCGAACGCCTCGCCAACCACGAACTGCCTTCTTCCGACCAACCGCTGTCCTGAAGGCCCGCCGTTTTCGAGTAAAGCCGGAGAGCAGCGGGCAGGGTATTGCCGCGCGTGCGGCAAAAAAATTGGGGATCGCATCATGGCCCCGCGGGCTATACGGGGCCTCGACCCCGCACCGCCAAAAATCAATAACAAACTCTAATGAACTGGGAGCTATTGCTGCACAGACGCGGTTGCTTAACTGTGGTAATTCTGGGTGCAAACAACCGATCGATCAGCTCGATGCCGAGCCCTGGAACGGAGATGTCGAGGCAGGCTCTGTCGCTTACCGAGCTGAACATCAAGGCGGCGTTCGAACATGCCAGGAAACTCGTTCACGCGACCGATCTTCAGGAAGCCATGCGCATTCAATCGGAGTTCTTGAAAAGCCAGTTCACTAACGCCGGCGAGCATATGCGTCAGATCACCGGCGGCATGATGTCTGCCGCAAAGGATGCGACGAAAGACAAATTCTGATCGGCGCGCCTCGCTGCGCTGGAACATATGCATGCGCATGCGGCTCGCCGACCGCCAGACGAAATGGAACGAAGTACCCGGCATGCCGTTGACCTTCCAGCAAGGGGGTATCGCCATGCAACGCGTCAAACATCCGCCCATTCGCAACAAAATTGATATGACCGATCCGGCACAGGTTCGCGCTTGGACGAAGCGGCTCCGCATCGGGGCGGATGATCTGAAAGCCCTCATCGAGAAGGTGGGCAACTCGGTTTCGGCTGTGACCAAGGAAGTGGAACTGGGGCGAATGTCTCAGCAGGCTTCGGGGCCTCAAAGCGAACCGATCCCAAGCGACGCAGCCGAACCCAAGCTGGCGCCGATCTGACGGCCTCGCCCGAAATTTCTCGAAACAAGGACACCCAAGTTTCCTAGATGCGCCGACATCGTACAATCCGGCCCCGCTTCGGCGGGGCCGTTTTCGTTTTCCACTTGCCGCTCTCGCTGCGCAGACACCGCTCGCGGTCCGTCGCACATTAATTCGTACACGTTTATCAATTCGTACACGTTTATCTCTCGGAAAAGTCCGCTTGCACGCTGCAGTGAGCGGTCGATTGAAATAATCGTTTGTGTCTCGTGCGCGAGAACGTTAGTCGCGAGCGCGGGCATCAGGTTCAAAGGATCGCGCAAAAAATTTTCATTCGCGTATTTATTTCGCGACAGTTCGCTCATGGCCGAGCGATTGTCGCTTTCGTCCAAGCGTCATTGCGTCCTCGAGCGTACGCGTGTGACCGGGCCAATACATTACGTCGATGGCCCCGCGTCTCACGCACCAGGTCAGAGAAAAGCGCGATGACCATATTGTCGGTGAAGTCTGTTTCGAACCGACTCAACTTTTGGGAACGATTTCTGAGAGCTGCCCACGGATGGCTGTCCGGACGTTCCGGGTGCGGGTTGTTGCGAGCCATGCAGGAGTCCCGCGCGCGCGCCGCGGAAAAGCTGTTCCGAGAATATGCCCATTTGATCGCCGAGGGCGGGAACGACAGCGAAGATCGATCCGCACTGCGGCAGTGACATCGGAGACGAGCCCAATGTTCATCATTCCCTGGCAGGAAGCCATTGCGGCAAATCCAGCAAGCCGGCTTCAAATACGGCGCGCAACCGAGCGCGACCTTGACGGACTCGTGGAGTACTTCAGGACCCTGTCGCGTTCCTCGCGATACAATCGTTTCATGGAACCGGACAGCAATTTTGCGAACTTCGCCTTTCAACGTGTAGTGCAGAGCCGGGGCGCGCATCGCTTCATCTTGATCGCCGAAGCGCAGCAGCAAGGACGAGGCGCGATCATCGGCGAGGCCAGTTACGCCGGTGAAAGCGAAACCGGGCGGGGCGAGTTCGCTCTTTCCGTAGGTCACGCCTGGCATGGCCGGGGAGTTGGCTCGGCGCTGCTCTCAGCTTTGCAATCCCGCGCCATTCGTTTGGGATGCTTCGCGCTGTTCGGCGAGACATTAAAGACAAACGAGCCGATGAAGGCGCTTGCGCAAAAAGCCGGCTTCGCATTCGCCAGGTCGAACGACTGGCGCGCGATCAGATTTGAGAAGCAGTTGCTCCAACAGCCGTGCGCGTTGCAGCGCCAAGACGAAACGGCGCGATCGATCTGATCGGCGAGTAATCGCGGCGGAGCTAACGGTGAGCCCGGTCGGGGGCTCGGATCACCGCGAGCCCTTGCTCGCCCGGGCTGTTTCGGGCTCGACCAAAGTGCCCGCTTAACTATTAGGTAACTATCTCGCCGAACGCGCCGAGTTTCCCCCTGGAAGCTCTATTGGGGCCGGCCTTCGCACACCGAGGCAACAGCTCGGTCGGCGCGCGGGGAATTGCGGAACTTGCAATAAGCGCCTGTCGAGGCATCGGTCCCACCCGGAGATCAGGATTTGTCCTCTGATCGGGGGACGCAACACAATACGGACCGGGCTAGTTTCAATCATTGGCGAAATAAGCTGCGTCCCTCGACGGTGCTTTCAATTTCCGAGTATTCCTCATGACAAATCTTGCAAACATCTTTGAGCTGTCAACCGATTGCCTGCCGCACAACGAGCGAATCGCTTATTGGCGCGAGCAATACGGACATGTGCTGCTTCGCGTCGATCTTGAGCCCGCCAGAGACGTTGCGTTTCGGGCGTGCATGAAATCTCTGTCGCTTTCTGGACTGCAGCTCTTCGAAGCCTCCTCGTCACCAGCAAGAATTTCCCGAAGCGGAGAATACCTTGCGGATGGCAACGACGATGCCGTGCTCGTGATGAACCGCATGGGGATTGCCGTGGTCTCATCGGGCGGCCGGGAGCAAATTCTCCGCGAGCAGGAAGCTATTCTAGTAATGGGCAACGAGCCCGGCTCTTATTATCGGCCAAATCAAGGACATTCCCTCACGATACGGGTGCCGCAGTCGATGCTCCGGTCGATTGTGGCGGATCCTGACGATAGCGTTATGCGACTGATCCCCCGAAACCGCAGCTCTCTCGGGCTGCTCTCGCACTACGCCGGCTGGCTGCTCAAGGCGGGCGGATCTCTGGATCCGGAACTATTGAAACTCTCCGCACGTCATATTCAGGATTTGCTCGCGCTCACGCTCGGCGTTACCAGCGATTTCAAGGAAATCGCAAAGACGCGCGGGTTGCGCGCGGCCCGATTGAAGCTCTCCAAAGCGCACATCGTGGCGCACAGTCATCGCCGCGAGATTTCGGTTGGGAGCGTGGCCACGCATTTCTGTGTGACGCCGCGATATCTGCAGCGCTTGTTCGAAGAGGATGGCACCACCTTCTCGGAATTTCTGGTCACGCAACGTCTTTCGCAGGCTCATCGACGGCTTTGCGAACCCGATTGCGGGGAGATCCCGATCAGCACGATTGCCTATGACTGCGGTTTTGGCGATCTGTCCTATTTCAATCGGCGCTTTCGGCGCGCGTACGGTCTCACACCTCGCGAGGCGAGGGGCGAAGGCGCGATGCTTGGATCGAGAGTTCTCGAGTGAGCTTGCCGCGATGACATCGAAGACGATCGTCCTGAAAATACTCGACGCACTGATAATTGCGTTCCTCGGGGTTCTCGCGCTCTCGCTGGCACGCCTTCCGCTGGGGTGGCTGCCACGGCTGTTTCACATGTCGAACCGCGAATTCAACGGCTTTTCCATTTTCGTCGTCTCTGCCGCGATGTGCCTCATGTACGCCATTGCGAGTTCCGATTCCGCGCCGTAGCAATTTGCGGAAGAACCGGCCAACAATTCTCAGGCCGGCTCAAGGCAGCGGCGCTCCGGCGTTGGTAACGATCGGATTATCGGTGTTGGCGGGCGCCAGATCACTGGCATGACCGCTGCCGAGATACTCGTCCAGCGCCGCCTGTATTTTTTCTTTTGCGGAATCAGGGCCGCGGTCACTCATCCATGTGTGCTGGAATTGGGTGTGGACGACGTCGATACTGTCTTTGCCCTGTGAGGGCGGCGGCAACACTCCGGGATCAGTCTGGAAATTCGGGTCTTTCGAGCGGAATGACAGGATCTTCAACTTGTCGCTGAGTACGAAGGGAACGCGCAAATTATCGAGCGTGACCACTTTCGATACCACTTCCGGGTGCTCCTTGGCGAAATACATCGCGGTATCGCCGCCGTTGGAATGTCCGACGAGCGTCAGGTGACCGTAGTCCGCATTCGGCTGCAGCTTTTTCAACTGCTCGAGCACGAACAGGATGTTGGCTTCGCCCTTTTCGTACACGCCCTGTCGGCCGACATAGGGCATGCCGACCTTGGTCATCAAAGGCGGATCTGTGGGGAGATCCTGCTGGATACTGGCGACGAGATATCCCCTGGCCGCGAAAACGTTCGCCAGGAAGGAATACTCGGTGTTCTTGACGGTATTGCCGTTGCTGATGATTGCGACCGGCAGCTTCCAGAAGCCGTCATCCGCCTTCATTTCATAGTCCCGGCGCACGGCAACGTCCACGGCGACGGGTCGCTGCCGCGCCGGATCGAGCAAATTCAGCGTCTCATGCCGGATGCCCCATTTGCTGACAGCAAAGTACAACGTGCCGGTAAGGACACCCACGCACGACAGAACCACAATTCCCCGCTTCATTGGTTTCCGCCCGATTTTTATTTAGTATTTTATGTAGTAGATGGTGTGAAAACGCCTGCCCGGCGAGGCGAGCGCCATCTGGCAATAATTAAATTTTGGGAAAGTTGTGCTCCGCAGCAAGGATGGCGCAGTTTGGTGTGTGCCGGCTCACGAGTCCTAAGCGCTGCGTCTAGGACTTGTCGCGCGCTTTTGCACGGATAACCGTTCGCGCGAAGTAATCCCTTGCCACTGCATCCAGAGCGGCCGAAATCAATTCATCGGATTCCGCGACGTGACCCTTGTTCTCGGCTTCGATCCGCTCGGCTTCCTGAATATACTTGACCGAAAGCTCGCGCAGGCGCTGGGATTCAGCATCGTCGGGAACCGGATAATAGGTAGCCAGCAAATCCCTGGCGCGTTCGCGGGCGCGGTCACTTCTCATGCGTACCATGAGCGCCTCCTGATGTATCCCCTCTTGAGAGAACGCCGCGCAACCGCGTCCGCCGAACAGCAGCGCTACGAATGGCCGACATGAATCCTGTCTGCACCAAGCTCTGTTTGGGCTAAGCGTCGAGGCTACGTCCGGTTCCTGACCAAAGGTTTTATTTTTTCGCCGCTGGGAGAGCCTGCGAAGAGGAGTTCCCGCAAGCCGTCCTCGGTGCCAACAGAAGTTCCGTGCGTTAGCCGACAAATCACCGGAACGAAACCGGACGGCAGGCTTTAGGTACCGGGCAGCGGTTGGACACGAGGAGGAACCATGAAGAAAGTCGCAATCACCTTGTTGGCTGGTGCCGGCGCTCTGTTTGCTTCGCGATTCTTACGGCTACGCGCCACGCGAGCGATACTACGACCGGCGCGGCTATCGCGATTGGGATGATGGGCCGCGTGCCGGCTTCGGCTTCCGGGCGCCTGGAGTAAGCGTCGGCATCGGCGACGACCGCTGGTAAGCCGACATGCAAAGCTGCAGAAAATACGGCCCGCCGGTCAACCGGCGGGCCGAATTTTTTCGCAGCGAGTCCGCCCAAGCATCAGTGACGTCCACGAGCCCATCCGTAATGAAAATTCCTCCTTGTGCCATCGTGGCCCAAGCTAATGCGGCGTTGCCGCCTAGAGGCGATTGTCCCGAGGGGAAGGAGGCGATTTCTGATCTGTCTTCTGCGCGTCGCGCTTGTTGGTTTCGTGACGACCAATCACGCATCCGGCAACGGCGCCCACCTTTCCATGCCCCGCCATGTGGCCCGCCACACCGCCGACGACGGCACCCTTGATACATCCCTTTGCCTCCACGGCTGCGGGAATTAACGCCAGGCCCCAAATGACGCTGGCAAAGATCAGCGGTTTCATTGCGTTCTCCGAAAAATCTCCTGCAACAATTCGGCCTAGAAGGATTGGTTCCGAACGAGCACGTGACTTTCGGCTTATAGGGACAAGGCTGATCAGAGGTCGTGACTCATTAAGTTGACTCCCGCCGTTCATATCGATGCAGACAACCGTGACCTGCGGCTCGATGCGTGTCGCGGGTTGGCGCTGTGGTTTATCTTCCTCGATCACATGCCCCACAACGCGCTCGCCTGGCTATCGCTTCGCAATTACGGCTTCAGCGATACCAGCGAAGTTTTTGTATTCGTCTCTGGGTATACCTGCATGCTGGCCTATGGTGGGGCGCTGCCGGAGCAGGGCTGGACAACCATATTCGCACGCGCGATACGCCGTGCCTGGGAAATCTATGCGGCCTTCCTGCTTTTGCTGATCGCCTACTTCGTCCTGATCTGGGTTGCCGGCGACGGCGCCCGCTATTTGGACGAGACCAATACAAGGCCATTTTTCGAAGATCCCGGCGCGGCGGTTGTCCACGCCGTGCTGCTGCAATATGCGGCGGTCAATACGGACATCCTGCCCACCTTCGCGCTGCTACATTTGGTTTTCCCCGCTCTGCTGTGGCTCTTCATCCGCGGTCGCGAGGTGGTGCTCGCCGCATCTTTTGCGCTGTATTTGACCGTGCAAATCTTCGGCTGGCATCTGCCGGCGTGGCCGAACGGCGAGTTGTACTTCAATCCGCTGGCGTGGCAGTTCTTGTTCGTGTTCGGCGCATGGTATTCGGAGGAGGGCGCCGGCCGGCTAAAGAAGATCGTGCAGTCACGCGCCGCGCTCGCCCTGGCGCTGCTCTATCTCGTGTTGAGCCTCGCGATAGCGCTGACCTGGCAGATCAAGCCACTGGAAGGATTTATCCCCAATGCAGTTTCAAAGCTGATTTACCCGATCGACAAGAGCCACCTTGCGCCGGTTCGGCTGTTGCATTTCCTGGCTCTGGCCATCGTTGTCTCCAGGCTGACGCCGCCGGACTGGCGCGGTCTGTCCAATCCCTGGTTAACAGCGATGATCCGTTGCGGCGAAAACTCGTTGGCAATGTATTGCCTGAGCGTATTGCTGTCGTTCGGGGGATTGGTGATCCTCAACCGGATTTCGAGCAGCTTCGCGATGCAGGCGGCTGTCAGCGTTGCCGGGATCGCTCTGATGATCGCGGTGGCGACTTTATTGACATGGGAAGCCAAGCGAGATCGCCGAGGGCCGAAGCTGTTTTGAAATCTGCGGCGCGCGATGAGACCGCCACCTTTGGCTATCCGCGCGAGCGCGTGTTTTGAACAGCGGGTTGAATAAACCTTTGGCTATCCGCGACAGGCGCCGTTTTTACGGCGGGTGACGGCCTCACTCTACAAATGCGCCGGCGCCAGTCTTGTTCCCTGGGACTTGGGTCGCATCCGCAGAATAGTCGGGAACCTGAGGAAACGTCTTGGGCCGCTATGCATTTCGCTCACTCGCTTCCGGAACATTCTTCCCAATCCGTAGTCACCTGAGGGGATTTTGCTGTGAGCGAGGATTTCAAATCAAGTTTGAACAGAATTGCCGTGCTCGGCGCCCCCATCGATATCGGTGCCTCGCAGCGGGGCACACTGATGGGACCCGCGGCGCTGAGGACGGCCGGTCTTCTGAATTTGCTTGGCGGCCTCGGGTTCGAGGTGGAAGACCATGGTGATCTATCGATCAGCGATATGGCTGAGCTAGCGGACGCGCCGCCCGACAAAGCCCGGCACTACCGCGAGATCCAGCGTTGGATTCGTGCGTTGAGCGTACAAAGCTATGAGCTGGCTCGATCCGGTGCGATCCCGATATTCCTAGGAGGCGACCACACGCTCTCGATGGGTTCGGTGAATGGGGTCGCTCGCCACTGGGGCGAAGCCGGCCGCGAGCTTTTCGTGCTGTGGCTCGATGCGCATGCGGACTACAACACCCCAGCGACCACGCTTTCCGCCAACATGCATGGCATGTCGGCGGCTTTCCTCTGCGGCGAGCCCGGGCTCGATAGTCTTCTCGGCGAAGAGCCGCGGGCATCGATTGATCCTGATCGGCTCGAGTTGTTCGGCGTGCGTTCGATCGACAGTATGGAAAAGCGTCTGCTGTGCGATCGCCGTATCAGTCTTGCGGACATGCGCCAGATCGACGAGTTCGGCGTCGGCATTCTGATCCGCCGCGTCATCGATAAGGTGAAAGGCCGACAAGGCGTGCTCCACGTCAGTTTCGATATCGACTTTCTCGACCCCCATCTCGCACCGGGCGTGGCCACGACGGTCCCTGGCGGCGCAACCTATCGTGAGGCGCATCTGGTCATGGAGATGCTGCACGATTCCGGGCTGGTGCGATCCGTCGATGTCGTCGAGCTCAATCCGTTCCTGGATGAGCGGGGCCGCACGGCGCGCACTGCCGTCGAACTGATCGGCAGCCTGTTTGGCCAACAGATCACAGAACGCCCGACGCCCTCCAATGCGATTGAACGCGGCGAGTGACACCACACAGGCGGGGGGCGCACAGAAAGGCCCGCCGACAGGCGGGCCTTTAGAGTGCATGCGAGTCTGTGGCGCTGACTACGGTACAGCGACGCCGTAGTAATCATTCACCGCGCGGGTTCGGGCTGGGTCGTTCCAGTTCCAGGCGTTGTCATTGGTGTATTTCGGCGCGCCTTTGAGCTGGCTCTCGGTGATACCGGTACGATAGCCGCCGAGATTGGTATCGTATTTCAGGGATTGCCAGGGCAGCGGATAATGCTCGTCGCCGATGCCGAGGAACCCCCCAAAGCTCAGGACGGCGTAGGACACTCTGCCGCTGATTTTGTCGATCATGACACGCTCGATCGATCCGATCTTCTGATCGTTCGCGCCATAGACGGTGGTACCCTCGACCTTATCACTGCCGATGAGTGAACTTGTTTCTCTCGCTTCCGTTTCTCTTGCTTGCATCGCCATTGTTGTTTCTCCCTATTGGAGAACGGCCAACAGGACGCACAAGGAATTGTTCCTCGCTTGCGAAGCAGTGTCACATCGGCGGATGCAGTCCGCCCTCTCAGTTCCGCGATTGGGAACATGATCGCAGAGCATCCCCTTGTTCCTTTTACTTTCTCAATTCGAGTGAGCGCCAAACTCGGGCGCGCGGGCGACAGGAACTTCGGGATGGGCGCAGGTTTATATGTTGACGAAAAACCGAGTCAGGGATTTCCGATGCAGGATAATCATTCGAAGAATGAAAAATCTGCAAGGCGGATGCTGCGCCGTCCCGTCGTAATCGCCATTGCGGTGGCGATTTTCGGGGTGCTTGCGATGTTGATTGTCGACCACGGCCCGTCGACGCGTCCTCAGATCCAGACTGCCGAAGTCGCGAGTCACATGACCACGGGGGAGGCGGCGAGCGCCGTCGGCGCGACGGTTACTCCGACCGAACCCACCCCAGGCGCTGAGCCGGCCAGGCCCGGCCCCAAGCCGGCCGAGCCGGCAAGCGCGGCTGCGCGTTAGCTCGATGTTTTTAAGGTGCTGCAGAACGACTGTGAAATGGCAGGCTTGGCTCGCCCACACCGGACCGCGTTTCACCGGATACTGACGAACCTGCCCCATATTGCTGCGAGACTGGCGCCAACTAAAAGATAGAACGGGCTTTCGCAGAATGTGCTGCCGTATCGGCACACGTCCGCGCTGAAGCTCCCGAGTTCGTGGTGGCCGGCGGCATAGAACAAGCCGGACAAGAGAACCAGCGCTCCAGCCACAAAATACATCGGACACCTCCGGAGGGGCCAGGCGCCAGCACGCAAAGCCGGGCAATTCGTCGCAGCGGGATTGCAGCGGCTGCGAAGAGGGTAAGGGCGACGCGGCATCTTCCAGCAAGTTTATGAACGAATCGCAAACTCGCAGCCAGAGCGTTCAGGCTTTTTGGTTTGCGCGATTGCGGCCTGCCTCTAAACAGAAAAACTCTGATGGAAACTGCGAACCGCTGGAATGTTAGTTCCGCGAGAGGAACCTGCCGAGACGATGCGAGTTGCTACCGTGCTCCTTTGCGCGCGCTGGAGGCTCCTTGAACCGTCGACATTTCCTGCAAGCTGCAGCTTCGTTGCCAGTGTTCTCTGGCGCGGGCGGGCTCATTCCGCCCGCGAGGGCGGAGGCGGTCGCGTTTGACCGGTCGATTGTCCGGCAGCTAGCCCGCGACGCAGCCAGCAAGCCGTACAAGGCGCCCGACACCAAACTGCCTGACAACCTGAAGAAGCTCGACTACGACCACTACCGGCAAATACGTTTCCTGCCTGAGCACGCGCTGTGGCGCGGTGAAAAACTGCCTTTCGAGGTGCAGTTCTTTCATCGAGGTTTCTTTTATGCGCCGCGCGTGGACATCTACGAAGTCGCAAACGGACAGGCGACGAAGATTCCGTACCGACCTGACGTTTTTTCATTCGGAAGCAACCAGCCACCGGCTGCCGACGTCGATTTGGGCTTCGCCGGTTTCCGAATCCACGCTCCGTTCAACCGGCCTGATTATTACGATGAAGTGTGCGTCTTTCTGGGCGCGAGTTACTTCCGCGCTGTCGCCAAAGGCGAGATCTACGGCCTCTCAGCTCGCGGCTTGGCGATCAATACGGGCGAGGCCAAAGGAGAGGAATTCCCGCTCTTTAAGACATTCTGGATCGAGAAGCCGGCCGCGAACACCAACTCGATAGTCGTGCACGCGCTGCTCGACAGCGAGAGTACGACGGCCGCCTATCGCTTCACGGTGCGGCCAGGCGACACCACGGTGTTCGACGTGGAAATGGCCATCTATCCGCGCGTCGCTCTCGACCATGCCGGGCTTGCGCCGATGACGAGCATGTTTTTCTTCGGACCTAATGATCGAATCGAGGTCGATGACTTCCGTCCTTCGGTGCACGATTCGGACGGTATCGCCATCTACAACGGCCGTGGGGAAGCATTGTGGCGGCCGCTCAGCAACCCACGCGATTTGCAGATCAGCACGTTTTCCGATCTCAACCCGCGCGGTTTCGGATTGATGCAGCGGGAAAAAAACTTTCTCGAATATCAGGATATCGAATCGGGTTTTGAGAAGCGCCCCAGCTTGTGGGCAGAGCCCATTGGGGATTGGGGCGAAGGTTCGGTTCAACTGATCGAGATTCCGACCAAGGAAGAAATCCACGACAACATCGCTGGCTTCTGGCGGCCAAAGGATCCACTGCAGGCAAAGGGCGAGCACACCTTCACCTATCGTCTGCATTGGGGGCCGGATGCGCCCAAGGCTACGTCGCTCGCCCGTTTTTCACGCACAGCCGTTGGCGCAAGAGGCGAAGGCATCAAAATATTCGTTCTCGATTTGATCGGCGAGCGACTGAGGTCGGTCGATCCAAACAGCATCCGAGGCAACGTCACCGCGGAAAAAACCGAGATCAAGAACGTCGTCACACAGCCAAACCCGGCAATCGGAGGCTGGCGATTAAGTTTCGAGCTTTCCGTCAAGGAGCAGGCGCCGATCGAATTACGCGCATCGCTGATGCAGGGCAACGACGCCATATCGGAGGTTTGGGTTTATCGATGGACACCCTGACGCAACAATCCGGGTTTCAGTCTGTTCAGGGTGGGCGACATGAGCAATTCCTTCCGCCGGAATCGCCGCTGCCGATGTCCCGGCAGGAGTTGCGTGACTTTGACCGACGCGAGGACCTGACAAGGGACGCCATCAGTCCTGTGCGTTTTCGGCCCGCACTGGCCGGTTTCGGGGTGCTGCTGTTTCGAACGCCTGATCCGCTCGGCATCGATCCCGATGCGGCCCTTCCACCCATCGTCAGCAAAAACGCCATGTTATTGCCGACCTATAATGAAGATCCCTATCGAATCATGGCTCGCCTTCGGGCGATGCATGAGTCGGTCGAGGAGTCCGGATGTGGCTCAAGGTTCGACTGGTTCGTGCTGAGCGACACGACCAACCCTTCAATTTGGATTGTTGAAGAGCAATGTTTTCTGCGGCTGCGCATCGAGGGCGGCTTCAGCAATGTCTTCTATCGTCATCGCGCGAAAAATACCGCACGGAAATCCGGCAATATCGAAGACTGGATCAAGCGGTTCGGCGCCGGCTATGACCACATGATCGTACTGGATGCAGACAGCCTGATGACAGGCGAGACGATCGTGAGGCTGGTGTCGGCGATGGAGGCGCATCCTCCAGTCGCGCTGATCCAGACGCTGCCTGTCGTCGTCAACGCAAGCACGCTGTTCGCCAGATTGCAGCAGTTTTCGGGGCGGCTATACGGGCCTCTGGTAGCCGCGGGCATTGCTTGGTGGCATGGGTTCGAGGGCAACTACTGGGGACACAACGCCATCATTCGGTTGCGCGCGTTCGCGCTGCATGCAGGACTGCCCGACCTGAAGGGCCGTAAACCTTTCGGTGGGCATATCCTCAGTCACGATTTCGTCGAAGCAGCATTGATGCGGCGGGCAGGGTGGGCCATCACAATGACGCCGAGCTTGGGCGGCAGCTTCGAGGAATGCCCGCCTTCGCTACTTGATTACGCAGCTCGCGATCGGCGCTGGTGCCAGGGTAACCTCCAACACCTGGCGGTGCTCCCGGCACGCGGCCTGCACTGGGTATCTCGGCTTCATCTGCTCACGGGTATCGGTTCATATCTTACCGCGCCGCTCTGGCTGTTGTTTTTGGTGTTGGGGATCCTGATCTCGTTGCAAGCGCAGTTCGTTCGTCCCGAATACTTTCCAAAAGGATTTTCGCTGTTTCCGAAATGGCCGGCCCAGGACCCTATCCTTGCTGCATGGGTGTTCGTCGGCACCATGGGACTGCTGATCGTGCCGAAGCTTCTCGCCTATGTTCTTCTGGCGACCCAAACCCGAAATCGCAGGAATTTCGGTGGAGCGCTGCTGGTGTTCGCTGGCCTCCTCATCGAGACGCTGCTATCCGGCCTGATCGCGCCGGTGATGATGATCTTTCAATCTACCGCCGTTGGAGAAATCCTGTTGGGGCGCGATGCGGGCTGGCAGGTTCAACGCCGCGATGACGGCGAATTACCGCGCGGGGAGTTAATCCGAAAATACGCGCTGCCGACTTTTTTCGGCGTCGCGATGGCGGCCAGCGCCTATGCGGTATCGCTGCCGCTATTACTTTGGATGGCGCCGGTCATTACCGGCCTACTTCTTTGCATTCCCATTGCAATGCTCTCCTCGAGGGTATCCGGTTCAAATTCCAGATTGTTTCGGACGCCCGAGCAGACCGCTCCGCCTCAGGTGCTGGGTCGTGCAAATGAATTGACCAAGAAGTGCGATGGAGTTATTGCGGCGCCGCTGCAGGCAATGCGGGATGACCGCCAATTTATGGAAAATCATCTGGCGAATTTGTCAGGCGAAAAACGCCGCGACCCTGGACAGATCGATCCCGACCTCGCGATCGCGCGGGCGAAAATCGAGGAAGCGGAGACTTTCGATGAGGCGCAGCGCTATCTGACCCCGCGTGAGACCTTCGCGGTTCTCAATTCGCCGGTCGTCCTGCGAGCGGTGTGTGCCATGCCCGGCGCTCAGGAGCACGAGCGGCTTCGCGAAGGATAAGATTCGATGTTCCGGA
>VAZS01000211.1 GCA_005884855.1 Alphaproteobacteria bacterium
ATTGTTTTCAGTGAATTATTCAGGTGGTGACCATGCGGACTGCGAAACCCGGAATTCGGTTGGCGTTCTCATTCATGGCTGGTCTTGCGCTGCTGCTTGCTATTGTTTCCGCCGTGCGCGCCGCTGAACCCTCAGCCGCAGGGCTGTGGCAAAAGATAGAGGACGGCAAGCCGGTCGCCTGGTTTCTTGTGCTCGATCACGACGGCATCTTCGAAGGCGTGATCGCCAAGATGTTCCCGTTGCCCGGCGAAGCTGGCGATGAGGTTTGCGCCAAATGCACCGACGATCGCAAGAACGCGCCGGTGCTTGGAATTTCGTTCATCAGAGACATGAAGCGCGACGGGTTGAAGTATGAAGACGGCAACGTTCTCGATCCGCGCGACGGAAACATTTACAAGGCCAAGATGAGCGTCAGCCCGGACGGCCAGACGCTTACGATGCGCGGCTATTGGGGGATATCGCTGCTCGGCAGGGATGAGAACTGGTTCCGCTTGCCCGATAGCGCGATGGCCCAGCTCGATCCCGCCGTTACAT
>VAZS01000212.1 GCA_005884855.1 Alphaproteobacteria bacterium
ACACGGCGGAAAGAATGCCCCAGGTCGCGGCGTGGATATCTGCAGGCTGACTGGAAGATGGCAGCCCTTGCGGATAGGTCATTGCCGAAAAGTAACTGTCGTTGGCGTCGCGGACCCATCGCGCACGCGGAACATAGGCGCGGACGAAGGTCATGCGATCCACGGTGGGATCGCGACACAGCACGCCCGACCGGCAGGTCGCGAGTGCCTTTAACTGAGGGAGGAATTCGTTCTGCACGTAGGCCGACACGTTGGCGAGCCGTTGCGGCGCCGCGTTGAAGGAAGGATGGATATCGAAACCGGCACGGCCGCCGGGGCAGGGCGTCCCGGCAGCGGCAAGCGTCGGATTGGCATAGGATACGTACACGACATGCGACAGCTCGCCGCCAATAAGGGGCTTTAGCGCCTCTCTCATCCGGCCGAAGTTCTGCGGCAGCTCTCGTGCCAGTGCCGCGCGCGAATCCTCGACCGATCCCATCACGCCGCTGCGCCTGAACAACACGCGCTCTGTGGGAGTATCGACGATCACATCGGCAACCAGTCCGGAAAAATTGATGTCATTGCCCCCGATAGACAGCAGGACCAAGTCGAGGTTGCGATCGGGCTGGCGTTTTTTTGCCGCAGCGACGGCCGCGCGCAACTCGTCGAGCTGGGCGGCGACCGTGCCCCGGCACGGGCTGGGCGTCTTGGTCGCTGCGCACTCCCGCGCGCGTTGCGCACCGAACAGGCCGTCGGAAATGGTAGCCCCGGTGCAGGCGAGCGGCAGGAAAGTCACCGCAATGTGCGGGTATTGGACTGCCAGCGCTAACGCCGTGCGGGTCTGATAACTGTATAGCGAACGATGACAGGCGGAATTGAGCCACAGCGCGCTATAGCGCTGCCAAGCCTGCAATGTCTCAGGTGATTCGCAGGCTCGTCCACCCTTGTATCCGGCGCGGCTCGGTCGAAAGTACTGAGAAGTCGCGGTGCCGAGATATGAGCGGAAACAGAAACCTTCGTCCGCCAGCGCCATTGCCCGGTCGGGATTGCCTTCACCCGAGGCGATGCTATCGCCGAGACCGGCGATGAAGACGTCGCGCACCATAATCTCGGTCGAGACCCGCTGCGGCGTCTCCGGCCCGGAGGAGACGTCTACGCTCGCCACTGTAACGCGGCCATAACGTACTCTGAGATTGACGGGTTCGGCGCAATCGAACGTGGATTGCTGCGGACCATCGCCATCATCGAACGCCCAGGCGCAAGTAGCGCCAACCGGAACTGCGCCGACCAGCCGAACGGTTACAGGATGATCAACGGGGGTAAGATAACTCTCCTTGACGTTATCGCGATTGCAGGGTTCGCTGATACGGCCGAAGAGATCGATGCATAGACGATTGACCGTGTTGCGCGCCCAACCCCGGCCGTCGCTCTGAACCTCCAGCGCCTGCTCCGAGGCGAGTACGCTGCGGCCGCGCGCGCTCTCGGAATGGAGCAGAAAGTCGCGCTCTTCTCGGAATAGCCTGAAGCGGTTGCGGACCTCCCACACAATCTGCAGCGGTTCGTCAGACCCGATTGAGGTTGCCGCAGTCACGCCCTGCACTGCCGAGGGTACGCCCTGCGCCGCAACCGGCTGTGCTGGTGATAGCGCCAGTGCACCCGCGAGCAGCGCGTATCCTGCGATCGAACCAAACTGAATTCGGACCATGAGGCGTTTGACGTGACTGTTGGGGCGGAAATAAGAAAGATCCGGAGCAATATGGAACGGCCTCGGAAGGTCCGTCCAAATCGATCGCACCTTTGGGTCGACCCGAACCCAATTCGGATGGTGAGTTAGCCTTGCGACCGGCGGCTCTCGATCGGAGTCGCCTGCTCCCGTCTGTTCATATGCTGGACCGACTGCCGGCTCTTCAGCGGCACTGCGGCCGAGGCTGAGCAAGCCTCGTTCATTCTGCGGCGTTGCTGCCAGGGCAATGCCACATTGAGCCAAAGCTCGCGCGCTCCCATGATGCTGATGGAAATTCCAAACGGGATCAGAAAATACAGAATCCGAAACACCAGGAGAGTGGCCAGCATCTGCTCCCTGCCGAACTGAGGCAGTGCCACCAGCATCGCGGCGTCGAACACGCCCAAGCTACCGGGCGCATGACTGGCGAAGCCGAGCAGCGTTGCCAAAATGAACACCACTGCCAAGGAAACAAAATCGATGCCGGGCTGCGCGGGGATCAAGAGATACATCGCCATCGCGCAGAATCCGAGATCGATGACGCCAATCAGCACCTGCAGCAATGTCAGCCGCGCGGAGGGTAACACCACCTTCCAGCCATTCTGACCGAGCTCGCGGCGGTTCTTGCCCGTGACCAGCCAAATAAAATAGGCGGCAATGCCAGCCAGGCAGCCCAGCCCGATCAGCTGGTTCACGGGCGTGGGCAACAAGTCCATCGCCGATGCCGCCCAAGGCTGCCAAGCCATGCCGAACCCGAGCACCACTACATTGCCAAGCCAGAAGGTGAGCCCAGACAGGAAGCAAATCTTGGCAACATCGATCGGGCTCAAACCGTATTCCGTGTAGATCCGGAATCGGATCGCGCCGCCGGTAAACATGGTGGCGCCGACGTTATGGCCGATCGTATAGCTTGTGAAAGCCGAGAGCGCCGCGATCCTATAGGGCACGTGTTTCTGGCCGATCGTCCGCAGCGCAAAAAAGTCGTAAAATGTCAGCGTACAGAATGCACCGACCACGCACAACGCGGCGAGCCCGACGTGTTGCGGCCTCAATTCCGTCAGTGCAGTCAAGATTACACCAGTGTCGACATCCCGGAGAGTGCGGACCAGGGTCGTGACTGCAAAGAGGATGATAAGGACGCTCGCCGCAACTCCAACCCGTTTCCAGCCGATCCGTTTCTCGAAGCCACGTGCGAGCGTGGTCAGCATTCCGTGCATTCATCCTCCCGGGCGGCAACGACTTAGCATTCAAAGCTTTTAGACAGATCGTGGCCAGTCACTCCACGCATAAGGCAAATAGCTTACCTTGTGCAGTCCTTGACAGAAGCGGTTTCATCCCGATGGCCGCGGCCCTCAACTAGTGAGCTAAACCTAGGATGGCGACGATTTTGAGGACAGTTTGGGACCTGCATTGTTGCATCGGGTTACGATGTTCCATCGCAACGTTTTCTCGCGGCTGGAACAACCTCGCGGTCCCCCGGTTACTCGAACAGTTGGCGTGCCGACAACATCGGGCGGCACGGTCGTGTTCCCCCAAAACAAAAAGGATATGAGCGATGGGACTGTTTACCAGAGACATCAAAACCATGAACGATTTGTTCGTGCACCAGCTGCAGGATATCTACTATGCCGAGAAGCAGCTCGTGAAGGCGCTTCCAAAGATGGCTAAAAAGGCCGCTGACCAGCAGCTCAAGCAGGGCTTCCTGACCCATCTGGATGAAACCAAAACGCATGTGGAGCGGCTCGAGCAGGTGTTCCAGATGCATGGTGCCCAGGTCAAGGCGGTCGATTGCCCGGCCATCGACGGCATCATCCAGGAGGCCGATGAGGTCGCAGGCGAGGTTGCCGACAAATCGGTGCTGGATGCGGCTTTGATCAACGCAGCGCAAGCCGCCGAGCACTACGAGATCACGCGCTACGGCAGCCTGATCGCGTGGGCCAAGCAACTCGGGCGTAACGATTGCGCCAGCGTGTTGCAAAAGACGCTCGAGGAGGAAAAGGCCACCGATCAAAAGCTGACTCAGATGGCCGAAAGCAAGGTGAACCTTCGCGCCGCGAGCTGATCGCCTGCCGGATGCTTCTGAAAAACGTTGCGCGGAAGCCCGCGCAACGTTTTTACATTTCTGGCGGACCGACGCCGGACTAAGCTTTGCGCAGCGCAAAATGCGCACCGCAAAATGCCATCAGGGCGCCGAGGAACAGCGCCGCAAGACCGGCGAGCACGCCGGAAATGGTCGGGATCGGACTTGGCGCTGAGGCCGCCTGTCCCGCGCCTGCGAGAACCAATACGCCAACTGCGATCAGGAATTGCCGCATCCGTGGCGGAATTTGCCCGGAGGCTGCGTTATCCATAAAGCTGGCGCTGAAATAGCCTCCACAGAAACCTACAGTCGCGATCAACCACCAGGCGACCGCCGCACCCGCCGGCATGAACTCGCTACTTGATCGCCAAAGACCGCCGAGATCGAGACCAAAGCGTGCGCCCAACATATGCACGGCTAGCGCAAGCAGCACTCCTGAAATCATGGCGCCAGCCAGGATCAGGGGGCGTGGAAAATAGGTCGTCTCGGGCATGGTCCGCTTGTAAAGTAAACTTGGCGGCGTGTGCAAGCCGAAGTATTAGCGTGACGGGATATCTCGAATTGGCAAAATCATCGCCGAACCAGGTGACAACATCAGCGCCGTTGTCGTCCGCCGGCCGATACACCTATAAGGCCTCGTTGATTGGGGCCGCGCATCAGTTCGAACTCACCGACGACGGGTTGGCATGGCAGGCCGGCAGCAAGTCCGGCGTATGGCCGTATAAAGATATAGCTGCGATTCGTCTGTCGTATCGGCCGGTATCAATGCAGTCGCGCCGGTTTCGCGCAGACATCGAATCCGTCAGCGGTCAGCGTATCGTCATCGTTTCCACAAGCTGGCAGACGGTCGCTTTGATGGCTCCGCAGGACAGGGACTACCGCGAATTCGTCACGCAGCTGCACACCCGCATGCAGCAGGCGGGAAGCAAGGCCGCGCTGATCGGCGGCATTGGGCCGAAAACCTATATTGCCGGCTTGGTGCTGTTGGCGCTGGTTGGGGTCGCGATCACGGGCCTTCTGGTACGCGCGACTGTGACAGGCGAATTCGCCGGCGGTCTATTTCTGATCGGCTTCGCTGTGCTGTTTACCTGGCAGATCGGCGGCTTTGTCATTCGCAACCGGCCGCGCGCGTACACCTTCAATCATCTGCCGGAGCCGTTGCTGCCTTAGGCGAGGCAGGAAAGCTCGACATTGTACGCAATGAATCGTGATTTCGCGAACGCCGCACGTCAGCATAACGAGTTCTACTTTCAGCTCGCAAGGAGAGGGCGATCGTGCAGGGCCGCCACACCAGACTGCCGACCGCACAGGAAGTTGCTGAAATCAACCAAAAGCATCTGATCAGGACGCCGATCAAGCACGCCGATCTCTTGTTCGTATTCGGCACGCGCGAGGATGTCGCGCAGCGTGTCG
>VAZS01000213.1 GCA_005884855.1 Alphaproteobacteria bacterium
TGAGGCCTTCTGGTATCGGCGAGGTCGTCAGCCCCCGTGCGGTGACGTACAGCGCAACATGCCAGGAATGATTCAGCCAAGGAGAGCGCGCCAGACGAATCTTGCCGATAATCTGCGTCCACAGATGCAGCGTTTCGTACGTCTCGCGCCAAGCCGCGATCGGCAGTTCAGGCCACGGGACTTGCAAGGCGTTGCTCATGCTAAGCTCTGTGGCTCTCGTGCTGATTATGCAATTGGCGAAAGCCTATCAGAGATCCCCACGTTCATTTGGCGAATGGCATTCGGGGCATCGACGCTTGCCGCGCGTGGCATGAAAAAGGCTCCGGCACCACCAGCGCCGGGCATAGGCCTGAGCTGGCTTGCGGGCCAATTGGTAGATAAACAGAATCTCGATCATAGTGGAATCCATCGTCCCCCCGAGGCAAATGGGGCGGCATTCGATCGACGAGAATGCCGCCTGCAACGCATCAGCCATGCAGTTTGTGGGCGGTCTCCGCGATCACGCGTCCTTGATAGCGCGCGCCCGCCAGTTCGTTTTCGGACGGTTGGCGGCTGCCATCGCCGGCGCTGATCGTGGTCGCCCCGTAGGGCGTACCGCCGGTGACCTCGTCGAGCTTCATCTGGCCTGTGAAGCCGTAATTCAGGCCAACGATGGTCATGCCGAAATGCAGGAGGTTGGTGATGATCGAAAACAGCGTAGTTTCCTGGCCCCCGTGCTGGGTCGCGGTCGAGGTGAAGGCGCCACCGACCTTGCCGTGCAGCGCGCCCTTGGCCCAGAGTCCGCCGGCTTGGTCGAGGAAATTCGCCATCTGCGAAGCCATGCGGCCGAACCGGGTGCCAGTGCCTATGATGATGGCATCATAATCGGCAAGCTCTTCGACCTTCGCCACCGGCGCTGCCTGGTCCAGTTTGTAATGCGATGCTTTGGCTACAGCTTCCGGCACCAGTTCAGGCACCCGCTTGATGTCGACGCTGGCGCCGGCTTTGCGCGCGCCCTCGGCGACTGCATTCGCCATGTCTTCGATGTGACCGTAGGCGGAATAGTAAAGAACGAGAACTTTTGCCATATTGATATCCTTGCGGTTTGTTGGATTGAAGTTTTGAGTGCCTCGGTTGTCCGCCAGCCAGGGGCGCGAGTGGCCTTAGGCCGCGTCGACCAGCACCAGCTCGGAATCTTGCAGCGCCGTGATCTTCAGCGCCGGCTCGTCTGTGATAGCGGCGCCGTCGCGGGTGTTGACGCGCACTCCATTAACCTCGACCGCGCCCGTCGCGGGCACCAGGTAAAGGTTGCGCGCTGGGCGGGGCGTATATTCCGCGCTTTCGCCGGCCTTTAGCGTAGTGGCGAGCACCCGCGCTTGGGCACGGATCGGCAGCGCGTCCTTGTCGCCGTCCAATCCGCTGGCGATAGTGATGAGCTTGCCGGAGCGATCCGATTTCGGAAATGGTTTCGCGCCCCAGGTCGGCGCACCGCCTTGTATCGATGGCTCGATCCAGATCTGGAAAATCTTTGTCTTAGTGGGTTCCAGATTGTATTCGGAATGACGTATGCCGGAGCCGGCGCTCATCACCTGCACGTCGCCCGCTTCGGTGCGCCCCTTATTCCCAAGACTGTCCTGGTGGGTAATTGCGCCCTCGCGGACATAGGTGATGATTTCCATGTTGGCGTGGGGGTGGGCGGGAAATCCGGTGTTCGGTGCGATCTCGTCGTCATTCCACACACGCAATGCGCCATGACCCATATTGCCGGGATCGTAGTGACTGCCGAACGAGAAGTGGTGCTTGGCTTTGAGCCAACCGTGGTCGGCGCTGCCGAGGTTTGAAAATGGCCTGAGTTCGATCATTGGGTAAGTCCTTCAATTGAATTCCGTTGAATACTGGATATGGATTTCCAATAGGGATAGAAATAGAAACTAAGGAAATGCATTGTTTCTGTTTCTGGGCGGCGCCGATGGCAAGACTTCCGGATTTCGAAGGCTTGGCGATTTTCGCAAAAGTCGTGGAGTTACGGTCGTTTGCGGCGGCAGCCGCCGAGCTGGCGCTGTCCAAGGCCACGGTATCGAAGGCGGTCACCCGGCTTGAAGGACGGCTTGGTGCGCGCCTGTTCAACCGCACCTCGCGACGGTTGGCGCTCACCGATGCCGGGCAGAAACTGTCCGAGCGGGCCACGCGTCTGCTGGTCGATGGCGAGGCGGCGGAAAACGAGGCGCTGTCCCAATCGGCGGCGCCGCGCGGGCTGGTGCGCCTTGCGGTGCCCATGACTTTTGGGATCAAAGCCGTGGCGCCGATTTTGCCGGAGTTTCTGCAGCAATATCCCGACGTGGCCATCGACCTTCACTTGAGCGATGCCATGCTCGATCTGATCGGCGAGGGGTTCGACGCAGCTTTGCGGATCGCGAGCCTGCCGGATTCATCGTTGGTGGCGCGGCGGCTGTGCGCGATGCCGCGCTACACCGTGGCTTCAACGGCCTATCTCAAGCGCTACGGCCGGCCGACGCATCCGATGCATCTCGCTCAGCATAAATGTTTCGGTTACGCGTATCTTTCCACGGCCGGCGTCTGGCACTACACCAATTCCGCCGGCGAGCAGGCGAGCGTGCGCCCCAGTGGACCGCTGCGCGTCAACAATGGCGAGGCTCTGATGCCAGCGCTCCTCGCTGGCCTCGGGGTCGCGGACCTGCCCGAGTTCATTGTCGGGGACGCGATTGCCTCAGGCGAGGTGGAGGTGATCCTGAAGGGCTGGAAGCAGGCCGAAGGCGCGGTGCATCTGGTGACGCCACCAGGCGGCCCGCGCCCTGCGCGCGTCGAGGCGCTGGCGGATTTTCTGGTCAGGCATTTTACCACCGGGAAGAAGGGGAGAAGATCACGGGACGAATGAAGCCGCGGCAGGGCGCGAGCAGCGCCTTTGTTCATCCAACGGCTTAGGCTACGCTGCCTGCAACAATAAAAAATCACCGGGAGAAGATTCGCCGATGAACCGACGTGAATTACTGAAAGCCGCAAGCACGTTACCGCTGGTGCAGGCCGTGCTCGCGCATGCCGCATTCGCGCAACCAGCCTGGCCGTCACGCAACGTCACAATGATCGTGCCATTTCCCGCAGGCGGTCAGGCCGATCTCGCGGCGCGTCCGGTGGCGTTGGCGCTGGAGAGAATTCTTGGCAAGCCGTTCATTGTCGACAACCGTGCCGGTGGCGCCGGCGGATCGATCGGCAACGCCGCCGCGGCGCGCGCCGAGCCTGACGGATATACTTTGTTGATGACGTTGTCGTCGCTGGCGGTGCTGCCCGAAGCCGACCGGCTGTTCGACCGTCCGGTTGCTTACGAAGTGTCGCAGTTCGCGCCGGTTGCGCGTGTGCTCGCCGATCCCACGCTGCTCGCGGTGCCCACCTCGGCGCCGGGGAAGACGCTGCAGGATTTTGTCGACGACGCCAGGAAACGCCCCGGCGCAATTCCCTATGGCTCCTCGGGCCCCTATGGCACGCTGCACGTGGCGATGGAAATGTTCACCGCCAGCGCCGGCATCAAACTGCTGCACATACCCTTTCGCGGCGCCGGCCCGGCGTTGACAGCTCTGCTGAGCGGCACCGTTCAGGCGCTGGCCTCGGCGCCAGGCACTCTGAAGCAACAGGTCGACGACGGCAAAATGCGCGTGCTGGCGAACTGGGGCGCGGAGCGGATTGCGAGTTTTCCCGATCTGCCGACTTTCAAGGAGCTCGGCTACAAGGATGTCGAGTTCTACATCTGGGCCGGGCTGTTCGCGCAGACCGCTCTTCCGGCGGCAATCATGACGCGGCTGCGCGAGGCGATGACGCAGGCGGTGAAAAGTCCTGAGGTGATAAAGACGTTCGAGACCGCGGGCAGTCCCGTCGCCTATATGGACGCCCCGGAATTCTCGAAGTTCGTTGCCGAGGACAGCGCGCGCCTGATCGCAGCTGTAAAGAAGATAGGGAAGGTGGAGTAACAGATGCTGAGCCGGTACGCGCATTAATCATGCTCTATGGGGGATCGTTGCACACATCCACCCATTTGGCGCCGACCAGATCAGCCAGACGCGATGGCGCGATCCGCAGGGCGCTGTGCGTCGAGCCCGCTGCCGGAACTACCTCGTCGAATGCCTTCAACGACACGTCGCAATAAATCGGCAGCGGCGATTTCAGTCCGAACGGAGATACGCCGCCCACTTCATGCCCGGTGATCTCCGCGATTTCCTCGACAGCAAGCATCTTCGGTTTGGCGCCGCACAGTCCCTTGAGCTTCCTGTTGTCCATGCGTGAGGTGCCACTGGTCACGATCAGCACCACGCGCTCGCCGATCCGAACGGATAGTGTCTTCGCGATCCGGCCGGGCGCCACGCCGTAGGCTTTGGCGGCAAGCTCCACCGTGGCCGAACTCAAGGGCGATTCGATCACGGCGATGTCAGGGGCCTTCTCGGCGAAGAACGCGCGGACCGATTCAAGACTCATGTGCAGCGATCAGACCGGGCAATTCCGAAAGCGCGTGGATACGGTAATCCGGCTTGAGCCCGAGCTCATCAATCTGCGTCCGGATCGCGTTGAACATCGTAAGGGGGGAGACGACATCGCTTTTGACAAAGGCCAGCGCCATGGCTTCCGGCGTCACCCGTTCGATCCAGGCAACGTTCAGGCCGAACGCTTTGGCGCCGCAGGCGTCCCAAGGATTCGAGGATATGAACAGCACGTCAGCGGGTGGCACGCCCAAGATAGATTCGATCAGGCTGTAGGCTTCGGGCGCGGGTTTGAAAAGTCTTTGTGAATCGATGCTGATAGTCGCGTCGAGCATTCGGTCGAGGCCGCTGTTGCGCACCAGTGTCTCGAGCATGACGGGGCTGCCGTTGGACAGGATTGCGAGCTTGCGGCTTTGCATTGCCGACAGTGTGGGCATCACGTCTGGATAGAGTTCAAGTTCCAGATATTTGCCGACGATCCGTTCAAACAAATCGCTGTCGTATTCCAGCCCGAGCACTCGCAGCGTGTAGGCGAGCGACTCCCGCGTGATGACCGAGAAATCTTGGTAGCGTCGCATCAGCGAACGAAGCCAAGAGTATTCGAGCTGTTTGATGCGCCAGATCTGGGTGATGATTTCGCCATAACCGGGAAGCGCCTCCTCCGTAATGGCAGCCACGGACTGGACGTCGTAGAGCGTCCCATAGGCGTCGAACACAACCGCCTCGATCATTGCCTGGCTTGCTCCTTTTCCCCCGATCGTCTCGCCCAAGAAAGTCGCGGAGCCCGCATCAATCGATCCGTATCAGCGCTGCCGGTCGTCTCAGATCCCCAGAAGCTTCCGCGCGTTGGCCTTCAACACTTTCGGCCGTATCTCGTCGCGGATTTCCAGCTTGGCGAAATCCGCAAGCCAGCGGTCCGGCGTGATCACGGGCCAGTCGGAACCGAACAGCATCTTGTCCTGCAATATCGAATTGATATAGCGCACCAGGATCGGCGGGAAATATTTAGGCGACCAGCCGGAGAGGTCGATGTAGACGTTCGGCTTGTGGGTCGCGACTGACAGCGCTTCTTCCTGCCAGGGGAAAGATGGGTGCGCCAGGATGATCTTCAGGTCGGGGAAATCCGCCGCCACATCGTCCATGTACATCGGATTGGAATATTTCAACCGCATCCCCATGCCGCCGGGCATGCCCGACCCGACGCCGGTCTGCCCGGTGTGAAACAGCGCGATCGCCCCGCCATCATTGATGGCTTCATACAACGGATAGGCCATTGGATCGTTGGCGTAGAAGCCCTGCATGGTCGGATGGAATTTGAAGCCTCTCACCCCGTATTCCTCGATCAGCTTGCGCGCCTCGCGCACGCCGAGCTTGCCTTTATGTGGATCGATGCTGACGAACGGGATCAGCACGTCCGAATTCTGCGCCGCGATCTCCAGCATTTCGTAATTGCTGTAGCGGCGGAACCCGGTCTCGCGCTCGGCGTCGACGGGGAAGATCACCGCGGCGATCTTCTGGGCTCGGTAATAGGCCGCGGTTTCCGGCACGGTGGGTGGATGCTTGTTGG
>VAZS01000227.1 GCA_005884855.1 Alphaproteobacteria bacterium
GATCGGCTACATGGACGAGGATCCGAACCGCCCGCGCTTCTTCAGTTATCTGTCGCTGTTCACCTTCGCGATGCTGATGCTGGTCACGGCGGACAATCTGGTGCAACTCTTCTTTGGCTGGGAGGGCGTCGGTCTGGCCAGCTATTTGCTGATCGGATTCTGGTACCACAAACCCTCGGCGAATGCCGCGGCGATCAAAGCGTTCATTGTCAACCGTGTCGGCGACTTCGGTTTCGCGCTCGGTATTTTTGCTATTTTCATGCTGATCGGCTCGACCGACTTTGAGACCATTTTCGCCGGCGCGCCTCAATTGACCGGCAAGACCATCGACTTTCTCGGCTGGCATGCCGATGCGCTGACGCTGACCTGCATATTGCTGTTCATGGGGGCAATGGGCAAATCGGCCCAGTTCCTGCTGCACACCTGGTTGCCCGACGCCATGGAGGGCCCGACACCTGTGTCGGCACTGATCCATGCCGCGACCATGGTGACCGCCGGCGTGTTCATGGTAGCTCGTTTGTCGCCGCTGTTCGAACTTGCGCCGACCGCACAGGCAGTGGTGATGTTCTTCGGCGCGACCACGGCATTCTTCGCCGCGACCGTCGGCCTGGTCCAGAACGATATCAAACGTATCGTTGCCTATTCCACCTGCTCGCAGCTTGGCTACATGTTCGTTGCAATGGGCGCGGGGGCCTATTCCGTTGGCATGTTCCACCTGTTTACGCATGCTTTCTTCAAGGCGCTGTTGTTCCTGGGTTCCGGCTCGGTGATCTATGCGATGCATCACGAGCAGGACATCCGCAACATGGGCGGTCTGAAAGACCGTATTCCCTACACCTACATCGTCATGGTGATCGGTACGTTGGCCCTAACCGGTTTTCCGCTTACCGCTGGTTATTTCTCAAAGGACGCCATCATCGAATCCGCCTTCGCCTCGCACAATCCATTCGCGTTTTACGGTTTCCTGCTGACCGTCGTCGCGGCGGGCCTGACCTCGTTCTATTCCTGGCGGCTGATCTTCAAGACCTTCCACGGCGAGCCGCACAATCAGGAGCACTACGAAGCAGCCCACGAGGCGCCGCTTTGGATGCTCATTCCCATCGGTATTCTTGCCGCCGGATCACTGCTGGCGGGTTTTCCCTTCAAGGAGTTGTTCGCGGGCCACGGCGTGGAGGAATTCTTCCGCGATTCCCTCAAGATGAACCCGCATATCATCGACGAGATGCACCACATTCCCCAGAGCATCGCGTTTCTGCCGACCGTGATGATGGCGCTGGGATTCCTGGTGTCGTGGCTGTTCTATATCCGCCGACCGTATTTGCCGGTCGAACTCGCGAAGCAACAGCCGCTACTGTATCAATTTCTGCTCAACAAGTGGTACTTCGATGAGCTGTACGATCTGATTTTCGTGCGGCCGGCGAAGTGGATCGGGCGATTCCTGTGGAAAATCGGCGACGGCTACATCATCGACGGCTTCGGCCCCGACGGCGTATCCGCGCGAGTGCTTGAAGTTACCCAAAACGTCGTGAAGCTGCAGACCGGCTATCTCTATCACTATGCCTTCGCGATGCTGATCGGCGTCGCCGGATTGATTACCTGGTTCATGTTCGGCTTGGGAGGCCAGTGATGACAACCTGGCCCATCCTGTCGGTGGTTACGTTCCTGCCGGTCGTCGGGGCGTTCCTGATGTACATCAGTCGCGGCGACGACGAGGCCGCGCGGCGCAACTCGCGCTGGATCGCGCTATGGAGCACGCTGATTACCTTTGCCGTGTCGCTGATGCTGGTCTGGCGCTTCGATCCCTCGCAACCGGACTTCCAGTTTGTCGAGAAGGCGCCGTGGCTGGCCAATACCATTGTGTATCATATGGGTGTGGACGGCATTTCGCTGCCGTTCGTCATCCTGACCACCGCCTTGATGCCGTTTTGCATCATCGCGAGCTGGAAATCGGTCACCATGCGGGTGCGCGAATACATGATGGCTTTCCTGCTGCTCGAAACGCTCATGGTCGGCACCTTCTGCGCGCTCGACCTGGTGCTTTTCTATCTGTTCTTCGAGGGCGGCCTGATCCCGATGTTCCTGATCATTGGAGTGTGGGGTGGCCCGCGCAGGGTGTACGCGAGCTTCAAGTTCTTCCTCTACACGCTGCTGGGCTCGGTATTGATGCTGCTGGCAATCATGGCGCTGTACTGGAATGCCGGCACCACTGATATTCCGACGCTGATGCACACCGCCGTGCCGCGCTCGTTGCAAACCTGGGCGTGGCTGGCGTTCTTCGCCTCGTTCGCGGTGAAACTGCCGATGTGGCCAGTTCACACGTGGCTGCCCGACGCACATGTCGAAGCGCCAACTGCTGGCTCGGTGATCCTGGCCGCTATCCTTCTGAAGATGGGCGGTTACGGCTTCCTGCGTTTCTCGCTTCCGATGTTCCCGCTGGCCTCGCATGATTTCGCGCCGCTGATCTTCTCGCTCTCTGTCATCGCCATCATCTATACCTCCCTGGTGGCCCTGATGCAGGAAGACATCAAGAAGCTGATTGCTTATTCCTCGGTTGCGCATATGGGCTTCGTCACGATGGGGATTTTCGCGGGAACGACCCAGGGCGTTGCTGGTGGCGTGTTCCAGATGGTGTCCCACGGCATCGTATCGGGCGCACTGTTCCTCTGTGTCGGCATCGTCTACGACCGCATGCACACCCGCGAGATCAGCGCCTATGGCGGCTTGGTCAACCGAATGCCGCTTTACGCGCTGGTGTTCATGGTGTTCACAATGGCCAATGTCGGTCTGCCCGGCACCTCAGGCTTCGTCGGCGAATTCATGACCCTGATAGGCACTTTCAAGGTCTCGATCCCGACTGCCACCTTCGCCACCACAGGGGTGATCCTGTCGGCAGCCTATGCGCTGTGGCTCTATCGCAAGGTCATTTTCGGCGCGTTGGTGAAGCCGTCACTGGCGAGCATCAAGGACCTGACGTTCCGTGAGAGCCTGACGCTGATGCCGCTGATGGCTCTCACGCTGCTGTTCGGGTTCTATCCGAAGCCGGTGCTCGACATGTCGGCGGCGTCGGTCCAGCAACTCGTCAATAACTACAACACTGCAGTGAGTGCCGTGAAGGCAGCGGCGCTTCTGCAGTGACGTGTTCGACCGAAGTGGATAACGGTGCGCGTAAAGGAACGCGTCAAACAAAGGAGAGAGCCTCGGTTCTGATTCGATCAGAACCGCATGGGCTCTAAATCAGGACAAGGCGCGATGAGCTTTGAAAGTGCTGGTTATCAGCTTCTGCCTGTGCTGCCGGAGCTTGTGCTGGCCGTGGGCGCCATGGTGCTGTTGATGATCGGTGCCTTTCGCGTCGGCCAAACCACCCGCCTTGTTACGGGCCTCTCGGTTTGCCTGTTGGTAGTAACCGGCGTGCTGGAGTTGTTGTTGCCCTCGGGAAAGGTAACCACGTTCGGCGGCAGCTTCATCGTCGATGACTTTGCTCGCTTCCTGAAGATCCTGGCGCTGATCGGCTCAACGGCTACCTTGGTCCTTTCGATCGAATATCTGGCCGACTCCTCACGGCGTATTTTCGAATATTCCATTCTGGTACTGCTCTCGACGCTCGGCATGATGGTCCTGATCTCGGCCGGCGACCTGATTATGCTGTATCTTGGGCTCGAACTGATGTCGCTCGCTCTCTACGTCGTGGCGGCGAGCAATCGCGACAACGCCAAATCGACTGAAGCCGGCCTGAAGTATTTTGTGCTTGGCGCGCTTTCGTCGGGCATGCTGCTGTACGGTGCCTCACTGATCTACGGCTTCACCGGAACTGTCGGCTTCGCTGGTGTCGCTGCGGCGGTGAAAACCGGCAGCGTCGGCATCGTGTTCGGGCTGGTATTTCTGTTGGCCGGGCTTTGCTTCAAGATTTCGGCAGTGCCCTTCCACATGTGGACGCCCGATGTCTATGAGGGTGCGCCAACGCCAGTGACCGCGTTCTTTGCCTCCGCCCCAAAGGTAGCCGCACTCGCGGTATTCACCCGCGTGGCGCTGACCGCATTTCCCGGGATCATCCCGCAGTGGCAGCAGATCGTGGTCTTCGTAGCAATCGCTTCGATGGCACTGGGATCGTTCGCCGCGATCGGGCAAAAGAACATCAAGCGGCTGATGGCCTATTCGTCGATCGGGCATATGGGGTTCGCTCTGGTCGGGCTCGCGGCGGGCACGGCAGAGGGCGCGCAGGGCGTGCTGGTCTACATCGCGATCTATGTGGCCATGACGCTCGGCAGCTTCGCTGTCATCCTGACCATGAAGCGCAACGGTCAGCATTTCGAGAACATCAGTGACTTCGCCGGGCTGTCGCGCACTAATCCGTTGCTGGCGTTCTTCTTCGCGATGCTGCTGTTTTCGCTGGCAGGCGTTCCGCCGCTCGCGGGGTTCTTCGCCAAATTCTACGTGTTCGTCGCAGCAATCAAAGCCGGGCTATTCACGTTGTCGGTGGTCGGTGTACTCACCAGCGTGGTAGGGGCTTATTACTATCTTCTCATTGTCAAAGTCATGTATTTCGACGAACCGCTTCCCCAGGTCGACCCGATGCGGATGGAATTGCGCACGGTGCTTGCGGTCGCAGGTCTATTCAACATCTTCTTCTTCGTTTATCCGGGGCCACTGGTGAGCGTCGCGACTTCAGCGGCAAAGTCGCTGTTTTAGCGCCTTGATCGCCAACGGTGAATACGGGGTTTCGGAGCAGATCATGCCTAGCAAGAACATCGCCGCCCAGACAGATCTGGCAAAGCCGGACCAGGCCTGAGATGGCATTCACGCTCGGTGCGCGAGCCGTGTCGGCGGGTTACCGGCTCGCCGCCTTCAATCAGATCGGCTCGACCAATGCAGAAGCCATGTCCCGCGCCCGTCACGGCGAGCGTGGGCCGATTTGGTTGGTGACCTCGGAGCAGACCGCGGGACGAGGTCGGCGGCAACGCCCCTGGATCGCTCCCCCTGGTAATCTCGCCAGCAGCATCCTCGAAGTCATGGACATATCCCCCGCTGTGGCGGCGACGCTGGGCTTTGCGGCCGGACTGGCGCTGGAGAGCGCGCTGGGAAAGGTAAGCACCGAAGCAGCGCTGAGGTCGGCGCCATTGGCCGATCTGAACTTTTCGCTGAAATGGCCAAATGACGTGATGGCCGGAACGCAAAAGCTCGCCGGCATTCTGCTGGAAGCGGAAGCCGTGGCCGACCATCGTCTGGCGGTTGTGGTCGGCATAGGAACCAATGTCGTTGCAGCACCCGAGGGTACGCCGACGCCCGCCACCTCGCTGGCGGCGCTGGGCGTCAACATTGGCGCGCACGAGCTGTTCTCCGAGTTGTCCGACGCCTGGGCGGAATTCCGCGGCATTTGGGACGACGGCCGCGGCTTTGGCGAGATCCGGCGTATGTGGCTGGAGCGAGCCGCCGGGCTCGGGGAGCCGGTCGCGGTTCACACGGGCGGCTCGACCCTCGACGGGACATTCGATGGCATCGATGAGACAGGCTGCATGCTCGTAAGGACATCCGGAAGCAACCGGGTGCCGATCTCCGCAGGTGAGGTGTATTTCGGCTCGGCTGCCTCAACCGGGGCAGCCTGATGACGCCTCCGGACGAGCTGACCTTTGCGCCGCTGGGCGGCGTGGGTGAGATCGGAATGAATCTGTCGATCTACGGCCTCGGTAACCGACACCAGCGTTGCTGGTTGGCAGTCGATCTCGGCGTCTCCTTCGGTGACGAGGAGCATCTGCCTGGCATAGATCTCATCATGCCCGACATCGCCTTTCTCGAAAAACAACGCAACAATCTAATGGGACTGGTGCTGACGCATGCCCACGAAGACCATTTCGGCGCCATCATCGAGCTCTGGCCCAAGCTGAAATGCCCGATCTACGCGACTAAATTCAGCGCCGCCTTGTTCGAGGCCAAGTGCGCTTCGGAGCGCAATCCGCCCAAGATTCCGGTCACCGTCGTGCAATCGGGCGGTCGCATCGATTTGGGTCCATTTGGCATCGAGTTCATTCCGGTCGCACATTCGATTCCGGAATCTCATGCCCTCGCGATCCATACCTCCGCCGGTACCGTTCTCCACAGCGGTGATTGGAAGATCGATTTGACCCCGATCATCGGGGTACCCACTGATGAGAAGCGTTTGCGCGAACTCGGGGACGCCGGTGTGCTGGCACTGATCGGCGACTCGACGAATGCCGTACGAGATGGACGCTCGCCCTCGGAAGCCGAGGTGGCCAAAACCATCGCCGAACTGGTGAAGGCTGCCAAAGGCCGGGTTGCCGTGACTACCTTTGCCTCCAACGTGGCGCGCTTACGCGCTGTCGCGGACGCGGCGCGGGCGGCTGGGCGCGAGGTCGTGGTGGTCGGACGCGCCATGGAGCGGGTGGTGCAGGTCGCGCGCGAGACCGGCTATCTCGATGGCGTGCAGGATTTTCGCGGCGCCGATCTCTATGGCCATTTCCCGCGCGACAAAGTGCTGGCACTGTGCACGGGAAGTCAGGGCGAACCTCGCGCGGCGCTGTCGCGCATCGCCAATGACGATCATCCGCAGGTAACGCTGAACCAGGGCGACTGCGTTATTTTTTCCTCGCGCACGATCCCGGGCAACGAGAAAGCCGTGGGCTCGATCATAAATGGTCTGGTGACCCAGGGCATTGAGGTCATTACCGACCGCACCCACCTTGTCCACGTCTCCGGCCATCCGCGTCGGGACGAGTTGCGCGACATGATTTCGTGGGTGCGTCCCGAAGTGTTGATTCCCGTTCACGGCGAAGCGCTGCATCTGTTCGAGCACGCCAAGTTGGCGCGAGCCGCCGGGGTGCCGAAAGCGCTGATTTGCCGAAATGGCGATCTCGTCAAGCTGGGCCCGGGCGATCCTGGTATTATCGAGCAGCTGCCCTCAGGACGGCTGTACAAGGACGGCTCGATCCTGGAGGATTCCAAATCGCGCGCGGTTGTGGAACGGCGCCGGCTGGCCTTCGCGGGCTGCGCCTTTGTCGCGGTCGCCGTCACTCAAAACGGCGAATTGGCTGACGATCCCGAGGTTGATCTTGTCGGTATCCCCGAGAAGAATAGGGCCGGAGAGATCATTGACGAGATTGTATTCGATGTGGTGGTTTCAACCGTGGAAGGCTTACCGAAGGCGCAGCGGCGCGATCCCGATGCGATGGCGGAATCGGTCCGCCGCGCCGTGCGCGCAACAGTTAACGAGCATTGGGGCAAGAAGCCGCTGTGCTACGTTCACGTTCTGACCGTCTAGCGTGCTCCGTAACATTGCACGCCGGTTTTACGATCAGAGCACGCGCGAGTTACAAATCAAGCGGAGGAGCTCCATGTTGGGCCGGCTCAATCATGTGGCGATCGCGGTGAAGGACGCCGAGAAGGCAGCCAAAATCTATGGCGCGGCGTTCGGCGCCGATATATCAGCCGCGGTGCCGTTGCCCGAGCACGGCGTGATCACCGTGTTCGTGACGCTGCCTAACACCAAGATCGAATTCATCCAGCCCCTCGGCGAGGCTTCTCCGATTGCCAAGTTTCTCGAGCGCAACAGCGATGGCGGCATCCATCATATCTGCTATGACGTGCCCGATATCATCGCGGCGCGCGATATTCTCATCAAACAGGGTGCGCGGGTGCTTGGCGATGGGCAGCCCAAGATCGGGGCTCATGGCAAGCCGGTACTGTTTCTTCATCCAAAGGATTTCTCCGGCGCACTCGTCGAAATCGAACAGGCCTGAGTCGCCATGGCATACACAATATCAACGGCTTTTGCGGTTTACTTCGTGATGTGGTGGATCGTACTGTTCGTGACGCTGCCGTTTGGCGTGCGCAGTCAGCACGAGGATGGCGTGGGCGCTCCAGGCACCGACCCCGGCGCGCCGATCGCCACGTTGATGGGGCGCAAGCTGATCTGGACCACGTTGATTTCAGCCTTGGTTTTCGCCCTGGCTTGGCTGGCGTATAACGCGGGTCTACTCAATGTAGAACGGTTATCCAAGTTGATGGGCATTCCGCTCTGATCGATCGACTGCTTTCGAGCGGAATTGACCGCCTGGCTAGCTCTCAGCTCGAGTGACAAGGCTGTCGAGCTCACGCAGCAGCTTCCGCCACGCTTCGTCGACCTCCGGTGACCAGTCGTTCCCGAGGATCTCGCGCACAGTCTGAGCGATGACACCGAAAAATTCGCCAAACAGTTTCCGCGGCGTACCGTAAGCGTCGTGCGACTGTATCTCGCATTCGATCATGCGGAAGCTTCCGCTGCGATCACCGGCAAAGTCGATCATGGCATGGATAGCCATCGCCAGCATTGAGCCTTTTACTAGATCGCCTGCTTCGCGCCGGAACATCGCCTCGGCTTCCGGGTGTTCACGAAACAGGCGGCGGTAGACAGCAGGTGTCAAATCTTCAGAACGCTCGGCAGCCAAGTCAAAACTGAGGCGGATCAAGTTGGTTGGTGTCGACGTGTGCATTGCTTGGCCCAAGACGCTCGGTTTCGAGGCGATCCTCTCAACGCGAAGCGGTATCCATTCCGCTGAGAAACCCTGTGGACAACATCGCGGAAGAAAACATCGCGAAAAAAGAGCAGGGCGCAGGCCTCTGCTCCAAAAAAAAGAGCAGGGCGCAAACCCTGCTCCAAAAATTGTGTCGACCCTATTTCCCCGAAAATTGGATTTGATTTTGATTGACGGGGCGACGCTGCTTGTGCGCGTCAGGGCTCCTCCCGAGACTTGGACCACCAGACTAAAACCTCTCGGCCAGCCTGAGCCCGCACTGGTAGACCACTTTTCTCGCCTTGTCACTATTTGGTGCAACGGTTGTTCAAATTTCGAGCATTTTGCGAAATGATTGAGATTTCGCCACCAGCAGTTGGACAGAAGCCATTTCGTCCAAATCGGCACTCCCTCATCCATTTTTACTTCTGGTTTCCATATGGCGGAATAACCGCGGCCATGCAAAGGGATTGGTGAGATCCGCCGGGACCTCAACTCTCGACAGCCCCTGCATCATTGGATACTAGAGTCGAAACGGTGGAATGATTGATGCGCCGGCGGTTGCGGAAATTACTTCCGATCGTGCTCACAGCCCTGACGGTGCAGATCCTCGCCCCGGTCATTGCATGCTGGGGTGCGAGCACGGCTGCGTCAGATCCGCTGCGTGGCGCCGTAATCTGTCACAGTGATACTACATCGAGTTCCGGCCCAACTGATCACCGGCTCCCCGCGCACGATGGCTGCTGTTCCCTCTGCAGCGTCGCCCAAACCGGAGCACCGGTGCATGTGCCGCCGCTTGCGGCCAACACGCCTTCTTTCGAATCAAGCCGGGTGGTATGGCTGGATCGCGGCCCGGACTGCTTCGGTTCCCGAGCGGGCTCACTGGCGCAGGCGCGCGGGCCTCCCGCATTGACGTGAACCTCGCGGCTTTCGGCCGCCGATGTGATCGCACGTCAATTGCGGAGAAGTCGAATGTCTAGCCGGCATCTGTGCGCGGGTCTTTCAGGACTCGCTTTCATGCTTATTCCCTTAGGAGAAAGCGCCGCCCACGAAATCGTCGGAAACCGCTTTTTTCCCGCGACCCTCGGGATCGATGATCCCGGCGTCAACGACGAGCTGGCGCTTCCGACCATTTCCAGCTTCAAGACCGGGGACGATCCCTCGTTCAGACAGCTCGATTTCTCCGGCGAGTTTTCCAAGCGGATCACCGAGGCTTTCGCGATCGCCGTTGGATCCACCTACAGCCGGCTCAGCCCACCCGGTGGCCCGACCGGCACGGGAGCGAACGGGTTCCAAAACCTCGAGACCACGTTCAAGTACCGGGTCTTGAAAGACCCCGCGCATGAGTTCGTGATGTCGGTCGGTCTTTCCATCGAATGGGGCGGGACAGGTGCATCGAGCGTCGGCGCAGATCCCTTCAATGCCTACACGCCGACCGTTTATTTCGGCAAAGGATTGGGCGATCTTCCGGACACGTTTTCCTGGGTGCGACCGGTCGCGATCACCGGACAAGTCGGGTACGCCATCCCTGGTCGAAACTCGACCACCACATTCGGCGTCGATCCGGATAGCGGCGTCGCAACAGCCGATACCGAATTTCATCCGCGCGTTTTGAATTGGGGCGGAACGATTCAATACAGCATGCCGTACTTGAAGTCGGCGGTGATCGACCTGGGCCTACCGGATTTCGTCGATCATTTGATCCCGCTGGTCGAAGCAAACTTGCAGACGCCCGTCGCGAACACATTCACCTCCGGCACCAGGACGACCGGCACCATCAACCCCGGGGTCATCTGGGTTGGGACGACTTTCCAGTTCGGTGTCGAAGCGCTGATTCCGATTAACCGGCAAAGCGGGACCAATCTCGGCGTTATCGCGCAACTGCACTTCTATCTCGACGACATCGACCCGCGCGGGATCGGCAAGCCGATTTTCGGCAACGCGGTGCAGCCCGCAAGTGCTTTTGCAAGGAATTGATCATGAGAATCTCATCTGTTTTTGGGGTCATCCCGCTGCTGCTGTTGCTCGCGGTCGGCGAGGCTTCCGCACACGCCATGCTCGATCATGCCGAACCGCGCGTCGGCAACAAGGTGGCGACAGCTCCGCGCGAGGTGACGCTTTGGTTCACTCAAAAGCTGGAGCCGGCCTTCAGCACCATCACTGTGACAGACTCCACCGGCAAGCGCGTCGATACCGGCAAGACACGGGTCAGCGGCAGCCAGATGTCGATATCGCTGCGACCCGGGGGCAGCGGAACCTACCGCGTGAAGTGGCATGTGCTTTCGACCGACACGCATACGACCGACGGCCGCTTTACCTTTCAAGTCGGACAGTAGGCCAACGATGGACTGGTTCGCTGCGGGGGAGAATGGACCCCTCATCGCGATCCGCGCGATACACTTCGCTGCCAGCGCGATGACCACCGGAACGCTAGTTTTTGGCACCGTGGTAGGCAATCCGGCGCTACGTTCTGAGCCGCAATTGGCGTTGCTGCAGCGAGCGCAAATGCTGCGTCTTGCCTGGATCGGTGTTGCCATTACAGTCTTGTCCGGGGTGATCTGGCTTTGGTTTCAAGCTGCGGCGATAGCCGGGCTGCCGCTTGGCGAGGCGCTGACATCGAGTTTGCTGCTGACTGTATTGAATGAGACGCAATTCGGGCTGGTGTGGGAAATCCGCACTGTGCTGGCGATCATTTTGGCCGCCTGCCTGGCCTACGGCCGGTTTGTCCCAGCGAAATGGCTGGCACTCGCCACTGCGATCGGCCTGACCGCCGCCATAGCGTGGACCGGGCACGCCGGTTCAACTGCCGGTGAATTGGGAAAACTGCATCTCGCGGCCGATGTGCTGCATCTCGCTGCGGCAGCGGCCTGGATAGGAGGCCTAGTGCCTCTCGTGCTGCTGCTCACTGCGGTTCGGCGCGCTCAGGCTGTCGCATGGCCCTCGCTTGCCTGGGAGGCGACGAGAAGGTTTTCCATGCTGGGCGTCATCAGCGTCGCGACGCTCCTGACAACCGGCATCGTCAACGCCTGGATCCTGGTCGGCTCGTTCCACGCGCTTGCCACCAGCGAATATGGCCGCCTGCTGATCCTGAAGCTTGTTGTTTTTGCAATTATGCTGGCATTCGCTGTGGTCAATCGTTTCTGGTTGACGCCACGGCTCGCCATCTCATCAGGAAATGAACTGCCGTTCGCGGCGCTTCGTGGACTCACGCACAATGGCGTGATCGAGATTGCGTTGGGATTTGCGATCTTTGCCATCGTAGGGATGCTCGGCACGATGCATCCCGCAACTCACCTGTTCTGAACCTTTAAAACGCTCGCGCTCCAAAGCAGGACTAATATGCAAATGAAACCATTCACGTTCCCAATCTGCCGCGCGATCGCAGCTGTAATCATGCTGTGGTATTTTTCCGCAGGGGCGCATGCCCAGGAAGTCAGAGCCGGCGATCTCGTGATAACCCAGGCCTGGAGCCGTGCCACGCCCGGTGGCGCGAAGATTGGTGGCGGTTATCTGACGATCGAGAACAAGGGCTCTCAGCCGGATCGGCTTATCGGTGGTTCCGCCGATGTCGCCGATAGGGTCCAGCTCCACGAAATGGCCGTGAGTAACGGAGTGATGACCATGCGTCCGCTCGAAAAGGGACTGGTGATTGCGCCTGGCAAGACCGTCAAGCTGGCGCCGGGCGGCTATCACCTGATGTTGGTCGATCTCAAGAGGCCGCTCAAACAGGGCGATAAACTACCTATTACTTTGGAGTTCGAAAAAGCCGGTAACGTGAAGCTTTCACTCGAGGTGCAGGGCATCGGCGCGCAGGGGCCCGGTGGCGAGGGACATTCCGGCGAGATGCACATCAAGAAAATGCCGGAGCATTCCGGCCCGAAAATGTGAGGCCGCCGGGCGATCATAGTCGCCCCCGAACCGCAGGAACAAGCCGCAGGAATTGCACGCTCTATAGGCATTTTGCTGGCCCGCGCCCTTGTGTTTCTGCACCCGATCCGGTTTCACTGCTCAGTTGCAATTTCTCGATGATTCCCAGGCCTGACACATGCGATTGTCGCGGTTCTTTCTGCCCATCCTCAAAGAGAATCCGAAAGAGGCCGAGATCGTCTCACATCGCCTGATGTTGCGCGCTGGGATGATCCGGCAGGAAGCCGCTGGTATCTATGCGTGGCTGCCGCTGGGATTGCGGGTGCTGAAAAAGATCGAGCAGATCGTTCGCGAGGAACAGAACCGTGCCGGTGCACTGGAGCTATTGATGCCCACGCTGCAGCTGGCGGACCTCTGGCGCGAGAGCGGCCGCTATGATGCCTACGGTCCGGAAATGCTTCGAGTCACCGACCGGCACAAGCGGGAGCTGCTTTATGGCCCGACCAATGAGGAAATGATCACTGGGATTTTCCGCGCTTACGTCAAATCGTACAGAAGCCTGCCGCTTAAT
>VAZS01000214.1 GCA_005884855.1 Alphaproteobacteria bacterium
CATCGGGATAAGTCTTGACCACGGCATTGACCAGTCGCCCGTCGGCTTTTGTCACTTTGCGGATGTAGACATCTCCAATCGCATTACCAAACTCGTCGAACTTGACGACGCCCCGGATCGTCTGGGCGCCGCTGCCGCGGATAGCAGCCATTAGCGCTTTCTTATCTTCGACATTTCCCTCCGTGGTCTTGACGGCCGCTTCCAAAACTGCGCCTGCCACGTAGGTGCTGCCGGCGTAATAGCCGGGATCGTACTTGAACTGCTTGCGGAATGCCGGCGCGAACACCTTATTGAGCGGATTGTCGAGCTCGGCGGAATACCAGCTAGTAGTCAGAATACCGAGGGCTTCGTCGCCCATGTTGCGCAGCACGGATTCATCCAGCGCCGTCATGCCGCCGATCACAGCCATCTTGTCTTTCAGCCCGTATTCAATGAACTGACGAAGGAAACGGAATCCATTCGAGCCGGCGGTGCCGAGGAATATCGCATCCGCGCTCTTCACCTGGGCGACATAGCTGCCATAGTCCGGGGTCGCCAGCGGTGTAACGATCTTCTGGATGATTTTGCCGCCATTGTCCTCGAACGCGCGTTGGAAACCCGCGCACATTTCGTGACCGTATGCAAAATCGTCTGCGATGGTGACGATTTTTTTGTATTTCAATTCCTTGGCGGAATATTCCGCAAGCGGATAGGCGCATTGCGCCGAAGTCGAGGTCAGGCGCACGAACCAAGGGCTGGGATGCCGCTGGGTCATGTCTTCCGCCGCCGCGACACCCAGCGTAGGTATTTCTTTTTCAGTGAGGTAGTCGGCAATCGCAAGCGCCTCGAAGGCGGCGAGCGGGCCAATGATGCAATGAATGTTGTTTTTTTCGATCAATTCCTGCGCTTTGGTGCGCGCAGTTGCCGGCACACCGGCGGTATCCGCGACGATCAACTCGATCTTGCGGCCTGCCAGCGTGTTGTCGCGCTCCTTCAGGAACATCGCTAGCGCCAGTTCCATGTCGATCCCACCGGAAGCCAGCGGTCCGGTCTTCGCCGCGAGCAAACCAACGCGGATCGGCCGAGCGTTCTGAGAAGAGGCAAGATTGGGACCTGCCAAGCTGGTGATTGCTGCACCAGCTAAACTGCCAGCAAATCGCCGTCGCGATATCGTCATTGAATCCTCTCCCGAACGCCAAAAGTGAACATCAGCGTTGCTGTTTCTTGTTTGAATGATTTATCCGACGGAAGTCATAAATGATCAAGTGATAACGCCTCCGGCTTGGCACTCTGGTGACTCGGTGATGCAGTGCGGGATGAGGTGCTACTCCCGGCCTGGTTTGGACGATCTCGGGCTCGTGATGATCGTCTTCTTCAAAACCTCGAACACGGATGCCGTATCCTGGTCGCCCAATCCCATCGTCATCGCTTCCTCGTAGATCGGCTGGGTCAGCGCAAACAGCGGGGTTGTGCAGCCAACCTCCTCAGCGAAGTCGGCAATCACAGCCATATCCTTTCTCCAGATCGATATCTTCATGGTCGCGGGCTCATAAACTCCCTGAACCATCATCGGTGCGCGCATCTGGAACATCCGTGAGCCGCCGGCGCCCGGGCCGACCATGTCGACAACCATGTTTGGATCGAGCCCGGCGCGTTCGGCCAGCACCATTGCTTCGGCAGCGGCGACGTTGTGGATGGCTACGAGATGGTTAGCCACGAATTTCATTCGGCTGCCGTTGCCGAATCTGCCTAGATCGGCGCTTTGCCTCGCGAAGTCGGAGAACAGGTTTTGGCAAGTGGCAATCGCGTTGCTGTCGCCGCTGGCGTAGACGATGAGGTCGCGAAGCTTGGCCTGCGCGCCGGTCCCGCTCAGCGGACAGTCCAGCGCCACGTGACCGGCCTTATTCAGAATGGTTTCAAACCGAAGCTTATCGACGATGCTGAGTGTTGAGAGTTCCACCACGATGCGCGGAGACTGACCGGAATCCGCGATGCTCTGCGCAACCTTTGCGGCGGAGGCTGGGCTTGGAAGGCTGGTCATGATGATGGGCACGTCGCGCGCGACCTGCTCGACGTTACCGGCAATTTCAATGTTGGCCAGGGCAAGCTCGGCCCGCTTTGTGGCATCAGTATCGAAGCCGATCACGCGCCATCCGCGCTCAACGAGATTGCGGGCGATCGCGCCGCCCATGATGCCAAGCCCGATAATTCCAACGGTCTTGTCCATGAGAGTTGTTTCCATAGCTGTCGAATTCGATTGACGGGCAGCGGCCGCCGCGCCTTAACTGCTGATCAGCGGCAAACAATCAGCAAGTAGCTTCGACCGGTCAAGCAGCTTCGTCGCTACGCGGCATAATTGAAACGGGCTAATTGCTCATAACGATTGATCGCCGCGTAGCGAAACCGGCAAAAGAAGGCGGGACAGGAGGGACGCCATGGCAGGTGCTGGCCGAAATCCGAGCGCAAGCGTGTCCTCGGGCGCGGAGGCGGACGGCGCATATGATGCCGTAGTTGCACGTGCAAAGGCGCTGATCCCGCGCTTGCGCGATCGTGCTTCCACGACTGAGGAGTTGCGGCGGCTGCCGCCGGAGACCGTGCGCGATTTGCACGAATCAGGTTTGTTCAGAATCCTGCAGCCTATGCGGGTCGGAGGCGCCGAACTCGATTATGTCGCCCTGATCGATTGCGCCGATGTGATCGGTCAGGCGGACGCTTCGGTGGCTTGGAATCTCGCCAATCTCGCCAGCCATCATTGGATGCTAGGCATGTTTCACAAGCGCGCCCAAGATATGGTCTGGAACAAGGACGTAAACGCCCTGATCGCATCGTCTTTCATTTTTCCAGCCGGCCGCGCCAGGAAGGTGGATAGTGGATACGTGTTGCGGGGTAGTTGGCCGTTCTCGTCAGGGGTAGACTCTTCCGAGTGGAACATGCTCGCGAGCGTCGTTTGCTCCGAGGACGAGGCCGATGGTATCGAGTACCGCATTTTTCTCGTCAATAAGAGCGATTACAAGATTCTCGACACGTGGAATGCAACCGGATTGCGCGGAACGGGATCGAATGACGTGGAGGTAAAGGACGCCTTTGTTGAAGAGTTCATGACGCTGGCCGTGAGCGATCTCGACGGCGGAGCGACACCTGGTAGCGCGGTGAATCCGAATGCGCTTTACGAGCTGCCGGTATTCTCTTTATTCCCCTATGTGCTTTCCGGCGTGGCGCTCGGCAATGCGCAAGCCTGTCTGGACGACTATGTAGATATCGCGAGGCATCGGGCCTCGACCTATAACCGCGCCAAAATTGGAGATCTCCAGAGCACGCAGATCAAGATTGCGGAAGCTTCCGCCAAGATCGATGCAGCCCGCCTGATCATGCGTTCTACATGCATCGAGGCGATGGCCCAGGTTAGGCGGGGCTACATTCCGGACATTGCCGGCAAAACCAAATCGCGGCGCGATGGCGCTTTTGCCGTCAATCTCTGCACAGATGCGGTATCGCTGCTCTTTGCGGCAAGCGGCGCGCGGGGATTGTTTACGACAGGGGTCTTGCAACGGCAGTTTCGTGATGCTCACGCGATCAATTCGCATATAGCGTTTAACTTCGATGCCGCGGGCACCAACTACGGTCGAGTTGCGCTTGGCCTGCCTTCCGAAAATCTGACGCTTTGAGACGGCGGATGACCGACGATCCGAAGCTTCCGAAACATCCTGATCCGGCTAACGAGCTGGCGAGCGATCATTCTCCAGTTGATCCGAAAGATTTTCGCAACGCGCTAGGCACCTATCCTACCGGCGTAACAATCATTACGTCCGTCGCGGCTGATGGAAAGCCCTATGGCCTTACCTGCAATTCCTTTACCTCCGTGTCGCTGAATCCGCCCCTGGTGCTCTGGAGCCTCGGGATGTTTTCTCAGGCCTTGAGCGTCTTCCAGAACGCGAGCCATTTTGCCGTTAACGTGCTCGGCGCATCCCAGCAGGCGCTGGCGTCGAAATTTGCGATTCGTATAACCGTCGGGAGCCGCTATTGTTTGCGCGCGGCGGTTACGGCCGCTTTCTCGGAACTGACAGCCTTTCACCGTCAAAGCCATGAGAAAGGCGCCGCGCCGTACCTGATCATGCGGGACTCCCGCTCTGGAGCAGATTCGCCATCTCCGCCCGGTACCAGTCGCCGATTTCGCTGGCGGTCATCAGCGCGACACCATCATGCCCTATGACATAATCAAGCAAAGCCTCGAGATATTTGATCCGATGCGGCACACCAGTGATGTAAGGGTGAATTGAAATCCCCATGATTCGGGCATCGTTTGCGCCCTCAAGATACAAGCGATCGAACTGATCGGTGCAGCGCTTCAGAAATTGTTCGGAAGGCAGATGTTGCAGCGCGTGGATGACAATATCGTTCGTTTCCACTGAGTACGGAATTGTCGTGATGGTACCGTGAGGGGTCATGATGTCCTGCGGGAGATCGTCAATGACCCAGTCGGCGACATATTCGATGCCATTGAGGCGCAGGAGATCGAGAGTTTCCTCCGTCTCGGTGAGGCCTGGGCTTTCCCAAGATCGTGGTGGCTTGCCGCTGAATCGCGCGATGGTCTCGACCGCCTGTTTGATCGCCTCAGCCTGGTTTTCGAGTCTGTGCATCGGACCTTGAACGAAGCCATGACCCATGAACTCAAAGCCGGCTTCAAGTGCGGCGGACGCAACGCGCGGGTACGAGCTGCAGACATTGGCGTTCAACGCCAGTGTGACCGGAATGCTGCGCTCGGTCAGAGCCTCGAATTGACGCCAGAACCCAGCGCGCATTCCGTATTCGTGCCACGACCAATTGGGTACATCCGGTAACAGCGGCTGCCCCATCGGCGGACTCAGTACAGTCCGAGGCATCGCGTTCTCGATCCGCCACTCCTCCACATTGAGAATGACCCACACCGCGAGTTTCTTGCCACCAGGAAATCTGAGTTTCGGTCGGTCGATTTGCGCCTGATACGGAATGCGATCGGAAAGAGCCACGGCGAGCTTTCTTAAGTGGCTAAGGGCGATTGCGCGGCGCCGGAGCATTTCGATGAACCGGCGTTGACAAGCGGCATAACCTTCTCAGCCATCAGGATCATGGACCGCCGGCCCAACTCGGGATCTTTCCAGTCCTTGCCCGCGTACAGCAGTGTGCCAAAGTTTCCAACTTCGTGCTGAAATGCCAGCAACTGATCCGCAACGCTGTCCGGCGTGCCATAAATGATCAGCTTATCGCATATCATTTCCAGCGTGACTTCATCGTCAGGCTGGTCGCGCCGCGTTTTGAACAGGTCGACACGACCGTTCTTTTTCAGTTTTGTGAATAGCGACCGGTAGTAATAAACGTAAGGCCCTTCGGGATCTGTCGCGTAGGCTTTGGCCGTCGCCGCATCTCTGGCGACAAACACGCTCTTCGCCACGCGCCAATTGCCGTGGTCTGCGGCGCGGCCGGCGCGCTCGCAACCCTCGACGTATTTCGGCCAGTGGCTTTTCACCCATATGGGCATCAGGAAATTGGCTGAGATCGGATCCCAACCGCGTGCGGCAGCCTCGGTGACGCCTTTCGAGAACGGTGCGACCGCAGTGACCACGATCGGCGGATGCGGTTGCTGCAGGGGCTTTGCTATGAACCCTTGGCCGATATGCGCAATCAACGTCTTTTCCGTAGAAATGCTCCAGTATTTTCCCTTGATGTTGTACGGCGGCTCGCTCGCCCAGATATCCAGCACCTGATTAATCGATTCGAGAAACATCGCGTTGCGGTCGGAGTCGAGATTTCCGAACAGTTCCGCGTCGGACAGCAGCCCGCCAGGACTGATGCCGAAAATCAAGCGCCCATCGAGCATGTGATCGAGCATCGCCATACTGGCGGCGATGGTGGCCGGATGAGTGTTCGGCATGTTTATGGTGCCGGTCCCAAGCCTGATCTGTTTTGTAGCGGCCGCTATCCAGGCGAGGAACGCGATCGAGGAGGTGATGTTCTCGGCTTGGTCGGTTACGTGTTCGCCAACATAGGCTTCGGTAAACCTGAGTTCGTCCGCCAGCAGGAAAGCCTCGCGGTCTTCGCGCAATGATACCTTCCACTCCTTCCCGAGTGGGTGGATCGGCATCGTAAAGAAACCCAGATTCATCGGCTGCTCCTCGACAGGATTGATCTTGTTTGATGAGCACCAATCGCGCGGCCTTGGTGATACCATGACTTGTCAAAAAACTCGAATGCTCCGGTGTAATCCTTTGATAAACAAACTTGACCTTTGATGATCCCCACCGTCTAATCTTGCGAAAACACCGCGAAAAAAACGGCCGGGGAGGTCACATCAATGAAAGCCTCGGCTTTCAGCTACGCACGCGCAAGCAGCGTTGCGAACGCATTGGAGTTGCTTGCCGCTTACGGCGACAGAGCCAAGGTGCTCTCGGGCGGCCAGAGCCTGTTGCCCGCGATGAATTTGCGTTTGATCTCTCCGGAACTGATCGTCGATATAGGCGAACTGAATGAACTGCGCGGCGTCGTTGTTGAAGGCGACATTATCCGCATCGGTGCTTTGACGCGTCATGTTGACCTCCAGCGATCTTTGCAAGTGGCCGCCCACGCGCCGCTGCTAACGGAAGCAATCGCCCAGGTCGCGCATCCCGCGATACGCAACAGGGGAACGATCGGCGGCAGCCTTGCCCATGCCGACCCCGCTTCCGAACTGCCGGCCTGCATGGTCGCGCTGAATGCGACCATCATCGCTAGCGGTCCGAACGGCGAACGGCGAATTCTCGGTGCCGAGTTCTTCAAGGGCATCTACGAAACTGAATTGTCACCGCAAGAAATTCTGATCGCCGTCGAGCTGCCGGTCCCACCAAAAAACTCGGTACATTTCTTTGATGAATTCGCCCGCCGCCAGGGTGATTACGCGATCGCCGGGCTCGCGGCTCAGGCGATCGTGGAAGGTGCTATGCTCGCCGATCTTCGCATGGCTTTCTTCGCCTTAGGTAACCGGCCGGTCTTGGCCAAGGCCGCGAAGAGCCTTGTTGGGGTCGCTATCACGCCTGCGGTGTTGTCGGAGGCTTCAGCAGCGCTCGTCGAGGAGCTTGATCCGCAACAAGATCAGCAGGCGTCTGCTTCGATGCGCAGGCATCTGGCAAAGGTGCTGATGGCCCGGGGTGTGGCCGCGCTTCTTGATCGTCCCGATCTCAACCGTGGGGGAAGCGCGTGACTGGTCCGGTTGCGATCGCGCTCGATATCAACGGCGAGCGCGTCGACGCGCATGTTCTCCCGCGGCTCAATTTGGCGGATTTCCTGCGCGAACATCTTAAGCTGACCGGAACCCATGTCGGCTGCGAGCACGGCTTTTGTGGAGCTTGCACCGTGCGCGTGAATGGGGACATCGTTCGTTCCTGCCTGATATTGGCCGTCCAGCTTCACGGCGCATCGGTCCAGACCATCGAGGGGTTGTCCGACAGCGGTGAGATCGCGGACCTGCAGGCCGTGTTTCGAGATCGCAACGCGCTGCAATGCGGTTATTGCACCCCGGGAATGCTGATGGCCGCGCAGGATCTCTTGAAGCAACAGCCCGAGCCTGACCGGGAGCGGATCCGCGAGCATCTTTCCGGGAATTACTGTCGCTGCACCGGATATCAGTCCATTATCGACGCGGTGGAGACCACCGCGCGAATGCGGGCAGGACACCGGCCGTGACCATCACATCCCCAAATCCCGAAATACTCTCCGAGCTCGATCGGCCGAACTCCTACATTGGAAAGGTGGTCCCACGGCCCAATCTCGAACGGCTGATGCAAGGGCGCGGGCTCTATGTGAGCGACATGGAATTGCCGCGCATGGGGCATGTGGTATTCCTGCGCTCGCCATATGCTCATGCGCGCATCATCGCCATCGACGCATCCGAGGCACGGCGTCTGCCGGGAGTCATCGCCGTCGTAACGGGCGATGACCTGGCCGCCGTTATTACGCCCTGGGTCGGCGTGCTCTCGCATCTCAAGGGTCTCAAATCGGCGCCGCAGCACGCCTTAGCTATCGAGCGTGCCTGCTGGCAGGGCGAGGCGGTCGCGGCTATCGTGGCGAATAGTCGCGCCGTCGCCGAGGATGCGGCTGAAATCGTTTCGGTTGAATACCAGGAGCTGGAGGCGGTCACGGATATGCGCACGGCGCTCGATCCGCAAAGCCCTGTCATCCATGCCTCGCTCGGCGACAATCTCGCATTCGAACGAAACCTCGATGCGGGAGCTGTCAATGCTGCCTTCGCCGACTCCGAAGAGGTGGTGGAAGCGGATTTCATCTTTGGCCGGCACACCGGCGCGACACTGGAGCCGCGCGCGGTCCTCGCCGACTGGAACGAGGCTGAAAGAAGGCTGACGATTTATCAGGGCACGCAGGCGCCGCACATGGTGCAGAACATCGCGGCTCTGCACCTGCGGCTTCAGGATTCGCAGGTTCGCGTGGTCTGCAAGGACGTCGGCGGCTCGTTCGGCATCAAGGTCCATATCTACGCCGACGAAATGGCCACGTACGCGCTGTCGAAACTGCTGCGCCGCCCTATCAAATTCGTCGCCGACCGGGTCGAAAGCTTTAACACTGACATTCACGCCCGCGACCATCGCTGCAAAGGGCGGATCGGCGTCAAACACGACGGGACCATCATGGCGTTCGAGATCGACGATCTCACCGGCATCGGTCCCTATTCGATGTATCCGCGGACCAGCGCCATCGAAGCCAACCAGGTCGCTAACCTCGTTGGGGGTCCCTATCTAACCAAGAACTATCGCGCCCGTGCGCGCGTCGTGTTCCAGAACAAGAACGTAATGTGCCAATACCGCGCCGTCGGTCACCCCATAGCATGCTCGGTGACGGAAGGCCTGGTCGACTTGGCGGCAGCCAGAATCGGAATGGATCCGGTGGAGATCCGTCGCCGAAATCTCATTGGCGACGACGCTTATCCTTGCGCCTCGCCTTCGGGACTGCGATTTGAGTTGTTGTCGCATCATGCCGCGCTGAACAAGCTCATGACTATGATGAATTACGAAGGACTGCGATCGGAACAGGCGCAATTGCGAACCAAGAACATTCACCGCGGCATCGGGATTGCGAGTTTCATCGAGGTCACTAATCCAAGCGCGGCCTTTTACGGCGTGGGCGGCGCCCGGATATCGTCTCCGGATGGCTCATTCTCGGCGATACTGACAACACGCCTTACGGCGGTGGCACATGGGCTTCGCGAGGCGCGGGTATAGGAGGCGAGGCCGCGCTTCAGGCAGCGAAGATCTTGCGCAAGAACATTCTCGAAGTCGCAGCGGCGATCCTGCAGGCTTCGTCAGGCGAGCTGGACCTTGTTAATGATACGGTCGTGAATGCAACCGACGGCTCACCCCGAATCGAGCTTAACGAACTCGCCAGAATCGTCTATTTTCGCCCCGATACCCTGCCTCCGGGCATTCAGCCGGAATTGATGGCCACCCGGCATTTCGTGCCGCGCGAATACCCGTTTGCCTTCACAAACGGCGTTCAGGCCTGCTGGCTTGAGGTCGACACCGACACGGGGTTTATCAAGTTGCTCCGGCATTGGGTGGTCGAGGATTGCGGTACCCTCATTAATCCGCAGCTAGTGGATGAGCAGATACGGGGCGGAGTGGTGCAGGGTCTGGGCGCGGCACTGTTCGAAAAGTGCATCTACGACGAGCGCGGCCAACTGACAAACGCCAATATGGCAGATTATCTGGTTCCGATGTCAGGCGAAATGCCTGATATAGATGTGGGTCACGTCGTGTCGCCGACGGCAGAGACAGAGCTCGGGGCAAAGGGCGCAGGCGAGGCCGGGACAGCGGGGGCGGCGGCCGCGGTGGCCAATGCTGTGAATGACGCCCTGAAGCCTTTCGGCGCTATTATCACCGAAATTCCGCTTACGCCGGAAGTTATCTTGACGGCGCTGAGACGAATTTGAAAGAAGCGGGCAGCAAAACCGCTATACAAAACCGCTATACAAGTCCAAGAAAAAAATTGGGAGAGAAAAACTTGAAACAGACCAGATCCGGGTCGATGACCCGCCGCCGTCTCTTGGCAACGGTCAGCGCCCGCGCGGCGCTTGCAGTTTCGCCATTTCGAATCAATCTGCTGCAGGCGCAGGAAGCTAACATCAAGATCGGTTTTCCGGTTCCGCTGACGGGGCCTTATGGGACGGAAGCGCAGGATCAGGTTCGTGCCGCGCAGCTCGCAGTTGCCCAGTTCAACGACGCCGGCGGACTCAACGGCCGAAAGGCGGAGCTGGTCGTACGCGACGACAAGCTCAATCCAGGCGAAGCGGCGACGCGCACGCTGGAACTGGTGGAAAAGGAAAAGGTGAATTTTGTCGTCGGCAGTCTTTCCGCGGCCGTGCAGCTGGCCATCAATAACGTTACGAAAGAGCGCGGAATCATCTTCAATTCGATCAGTCAGTCCGATGCCATTAACGAGGCCGCCGATTTCAGCCGGTTTACGTTCCATGAAGCATTGAATCCGCATCTGACCTCCGGGGCGGTGGGCCGCTACGCGTTTTCGAAATTCGGAAAAAGGGTCGCGTTCCTTACCTCAGACTACGCCTATGGCCACGAAATGGTCCGCGGCTTCCTGGAAGTGGGCAAGGCCTTCAACATCGAGAACCTTGGTGACATCCGCCACCCGCTCGGGACGTCCGATTTCTCCACGCTGCTGCCGCGCATCCAGGCGCTGAAGCCCGACATTCTCTGCATCAGCAATTTCGGCAGGGACCAGCAGATCGTGCTGAAGCAGGCCACCGACTTCGGAATCAAGCAAACGACACAAATCATTGCGCCTCTGCTTTCGCACGCAAGCCGGGTCGCGGCCGGACCGCAGGCGTTCGAGGGCGTGATCGGCGGCTGCTCCTTCTACTGGGGCATCGAAGACAAGTTTGCTTCCACCAAGGCGTTCAACGAAGCATTCAAGAAGATGTATGACGGTAAGCTGCCAACCGATTACGGCGCACTTGGCTATGGCGGTGTGCGCACTATTCTCGCCGCCGTCACGAATGCGGGAAGCGTCGACACCGACAAGGTGATCGCAGCGATGGAAGCGCTAAAATACGACTTCTACAAGGGGCCGCAATATTATCGCAAATGCGACCATCAGTCGGTGCAATCGGTGCTGGTCATCAAGTCGAACTCGAAAGACCTGCGCAACAGTTCCGATGTATTCGAAGTCATCGGCACCGACGAGCCGAACGAGACAAATCTGCGCACCTGTAGCGAGCTTGGTCATAAGGCCTGATCAGGACGCGATGTCCCTGGTGCGGATGCACAGCGGTTGGTGAGGAATCACATATGGCCGGTCTGAGTATTAATCTCATCGCGCTGCAATTGTTTACCGGGTTGGCGCTCGGGGCTATCTACGTGCTGTTTGCTATCGGGCTTTCACTGATATTCGGCATGCTGACGGTCGTTAATTTCGCTCACGGCGCGTTCTACATGATTGGCGCCTATGCGGGCGTATACATCTTCATGCTCGGCGGAGATTTCTGGATCTGTCTGATCCTCGTGCCTTTGGCAGTCGGGTTGTTCGGTCTCGCCGTAGAGCGAGTTTTGATACGGCCGCTTTACGGCAGGGGCATCGATTATCCGCTTCTGCTGACGTTCGGGTTAAGCTATGTGATGGTCGAACTCATTCGCATCGCATTCGGAAAAACCGGGTTTCCGTTCGATACACCCGAAAATCTGCAGGGCGCCGTGAATATCGGCGTTGGGTATTTTCCGTTGTATCGGCTTTTCGTCATCGGGGCCACGGCCGCCGTGCTGTTGGCGCTTTGGCTGTTTCTTGAAAAAACCAGTTTTGGGCTGATTATTCGCGCCGGCGCGCGCGATCCTCAGATCGTTCGTGTGCTGGGCGTTGACGTCGCTCGGGTTTGGCTGATCGTCTTCGGCGTCGGAACGGCGATCGCCGGCTTGGCTGGATTGTTGGCGGCGCCCCTTCAGGGCGTCATCCCGGAAATGGGCAGTACTATTCTCGCAGAGGCGTTTGTCGTGACCGTCGTGGGCGGCATGGGCTCGATCGGCGGCGCCGTGCTCGCCGGACTTCTCGTAGGCGTTGTCGTCAGCATGACCTCGCTGTTTGCGCCTGAAATGGGGAAGGTCTCGATTTTTGCGCTGATGGCGCTGGTTCTGATCGTCAGGCCTCAGGGCTTCTTCGGCCGCGCCGGACTGATGAGTTAAGGGCGAAATTAGCACATGAAAGAGATGATCCAGCCATCTCGATTAACGGAAGCGGCGCCTGTGAGCTGGTTTCAGTTCGCGACCAGACATCGTGCGGGTATCGCCAGCATCGTGGTGCTTGTGTTCCCGCATATCATGCCGTTCACGGCGCTCGCGGTGAACATTCTGATCTACGGGCTCTATGCGCTCGGTTTCAATCTGGTTTACGGCTATCTCGGTCTGTTGTCGTTTGGCCATGCCGCCCTGTTCGGCACGGGCGCTTACCTCTGCGGCATCGCGGTCGTGCATTTCGCGTTGCCCTGGTACCTGGCGATTGCGATTGGCGTTCTCGGCGGTCTACTGATGGCAGCGATGATCGGTGTGCTTGCGATCCGGACCCGCGGCATCTACTTCGCAATGGTGACAATGGCCTTGTCGCAATGTGTCTACTACCTGTTTTATCAGGCCGTGGACTGGACTGGCGGCGAAAACGGTTTGCGCGGCATCAATGTTCGCGCCGTCAATATCCTGGGTGTCAAGCTTGATTTCATCGACCCGCTGACGCGCTACTACGTGATCGCAGCTTTTGTGATCGCGGCGTTCTTTCTGCTGTCGCGGATTCTGGCGTCTCCGTTCGGTGCTGTGATTGAGGCGGTCCGTGAAAACGAGACCCGTGCCAAGGCTTCCGGCTATGACGTCACCGCCACACGACTGATCACGTTCGTGCTGTCGGGGGGATTTTGCGGACTAGCGGGCGCGCTGCAGGCTTTGCACCTCTCGATCGTACCGATCGAAATCATGCATTATGACACCTCGGGTATTGTCGTCATGATTGCACTGCTCGGGGGAATGGGAACGTTTTTCGGGCCGATGATCGGTGCCGCGGCATTCCTGATGCTCGAAAACCTCGTCGCGGTCTGGACCGTGCATTGGCAATTGATTGTTGGCGCCGTGTTCATGATTTGCGTGCTGTTCTTCCCGGCGGGAATCTGGGGCACCCTGATTTCGCGGGGCAAACGATGACCGCCCCACAATCCGAGCCGAAGCAGCCCATTCTGCGCACCAAAAGCGTTGGCAAGACATTCGGCAAGTTCGTGGCGCTCAATAATATTTCGGCTGAATTCACGAGCGGCGCTAT
>VAZS01000215.1 GCA_005884855.1 Alphaproteobacteria bacterium
TGCCTCCGAGCGCGCTGCCGAGCACAACACAGGTCAATCCGCTGATCACGTGCGAAGGTATCCGCAGCGTGTTGCGCAGAGGCGATGCGGCATTGTTTTACCCCTCCAAGAGCTCGCTCGCGAGCGTGGCCAACAAGACCACACAAGCCGTCGTTAGAAGGCCTGACGTGCCACTCTTTTGAGCAGCGCCGCCAAACCAATCGCTTACGGTGGAGGAGTTAGACACGCTCCTACCGACGCAAGGCGCCTGGCAGGAGTCATCAGCCTCTCGGCGGTTATCGGGGGACCCCATCCCCATCTCCGCGAAAGTTAGTAGAGGCCGCCCAACCGCGCAATAGCTTTTGGGCAGGCATGGACCGGCACGTGTATCATAATCGCAACTCGACCACCGTAACGTGAGGACCGTCAATGAAATCTGCACTTTTGTCTTGGCAGCTCTGGGCTGTTCTGTCCGCGGGGTTTGCCGCGTTAACTGCCATCTTCGCAAAAGTTGGCGTTGAAAACGTAAACTCTGATTTCGCGACGTTCATTAGAACCATCGTGATCCTCTTCGCACTTGGAGCCATTCTTGCGAGCACCGGCCAATGGCAGTCGCTCGGCAGCGTCTCGCTCCGGAGCTATTCGTTCCTGATCCTTTCAGGTCTGGCAACGGGCGGTTCTTGGGTCTGTTATTTTCGCGCGCTAAAGCTGGGCGACGCCGCGCGCGTCGCACCGATAGACAAGCTGAGCGTTGTGCTTGTTGCGGTTTTCGGGGTCGTATTCCTGGGAGAGCGCCTTTCGACACAGAACTGGCTTGGGGTAGTTCTCATCGCGGCCGGCGCTATTCTGGTTGCTTACAAGTCATAGGTTAGCCGGAGCCGTCGCGCCTCACATCAAGCTGGCATAGCCGAGAAATCCGACGGTCTGGCCCGGCTCGACTTTCCTGATCTCTTCGCCCAGTTCGACCAGTCCATCGGTTTCCACCAGCGAGGACAATAGTCCCGCGCCCTCGCGCGGAAATTTGGTCGCCTCGAGCGCGCCGTCTTCGGCCCGGCGCAGATTGGCCCGCACATATTCGCGCCGCGAGATCTTCTTCTTGTAGCTGAAAGCCGCGCGGACCGGCATCGGCACGATGGGTTGTTGCGCGGCTCCCGCCAGCGCCAGCACGGTCGGGCGCACCACATGGACGAAGGTGACAAAAGTCGCCACCGGATTACCGGGCAGCCCGATCAACGGCGTGCCGCCGATAATTCCCATCGCCACCGGACGGCCGGGCTTTATCGCCATGCGCCACAGAACCAGCCTGCCGACGCTTTCCACCGCGGCTTTGACGTGATCCTCCTCGCCGGTTGAAACGCCGCCGGTGGTGAGGATCAAGTCGTGGGCGCCGGCTACCTTCTTGAGGCCCTCGGCCAGCGAAGCGCGCTCGTCGCGGAGAATGCCGAGATCGCTGACCTCGGAGCCGAGCCGGCGAAGCATTGCGATCAGCATGAACCGGTTGGAATCGAATAATTGTGCGGCGGCGCGTGGCGCGCCCGGCGAAACCAATTCGTTGCCCGTCGAAAACACCGCGACCCGGATACGCCTGCGCACGTCAATTTGAGTCAGGCCAAACGCCGCGGCGAGCGCGACATCCTGCGGCCTCAAGCGTTGTCCGGCTGCGAGCGCCGCAGAACCGGCGGGAATATCTTCCCCGGCAGGACGCACGTTGGCGCCAGGTCTCAGGCCCTCCGGAAGAACGACCCTACCATCGCCATCGATTCGCACATCCTCCTGCATGAACACCGTGTCGGCGCCATCGGGCATCGGCGCGCCGGTGAAAATCCGCACCGCGTGCCCCGGTTGAATCGCTGCGACTGCCGGCTCGCCGGCCTCAATGCGCCCCGTCACGGCAAAGGCAACCTCTCCCCTTGGTGGAAGATCGCGGCTTCGTACCGCATAACCATCGACCGCCGAGTTGGTGAAAGGCGGCAGCGGCAGGGGAGCGGAAATGTCGGTCGCGAGAATGCGCCCGTCAGCCTGTGCAAGCGCGACCGTCTCGGCCTCCCGCACCGGCGTGACCCGCGCGGCGATGATGCCTACGGCTTCATCGACCGACATCATCGGGCCGCCGAAAGCAAAGCAATCGTCGGATAATTGCGCCATCCTTATCTCAGCTTTCGCTGACGCTTCGCGCCAGCAGGTCTTCAACCGATATCGCGAACTTGCGCATCATAGCGGCGACTGCCGGAATGTCATCGAGATGGGCGACCGGCAGCAGCGTCTTGACCGCCGCGTCAGTTGCAATGCCCGATATCGCGGGATCGTCCGGAAACAGCAATGGCTTTCCATTGGCCTCGCGATGCACCTCGATTTTTCGATGCGACTCCGACTTGAAGCCCTCCACCACCACAAGATCGACCGGGGACAGCTTGCCGAGCAAGTCCGGAAGCCGCGGCTCGGCTGCCCCGCGCAGCTCATGCATCAGCGCCCAGCGCTTGCCCGAGGACACCAGCACCTCGGTAGCGCCTGATTGCCGGTGCACCCAGGAGTCCTTGCCCGGAACGTCGACATCGAAGCTGTGGTGGGCGTGCTTGATCACTGAAACCCGCAGCCCGCTTTGCAGAAAATGCGGGATCAGACGCGAAAGCAGCGTGGTCTTGCCGGCGCCGCTCCACCCGGCGAGGCCAATCACTTTCATCGAATTCTCCACGCCGCCGGCCGAACCGGGCTAGGTTTTGCCATAGGGTGCTTTATATCGGGTTGGAGAAAATGTCATGCTACGCGGCCAATGATGATGAAGTTTGAAAAAGCGCCCGTTCCCCTGATCCTGCCCGATCCGCACGATCCGCGGCTGACCGAGCGCGTCGCCGGGACCGATCACACCGGGGCCGCCGTTGCGATCAATGTTCCGGTGGAGCGGCCGCTGACGCTTTATCTCAATGCGCAGGAGATCGTCACCATGATGACGATCGGTGACTATCCGGAATATCTGGCGCTCGGTTATCTGCTCAATCAGAACATGCTGAAATATGACGACGTCGTTACCGAGGTCGAATATGACGACGACCTGCAGGTGGTGGTGGTGCGCACCGAGCACCACACCAACTTCGAACAGAAACTGAAGAAGCGCACCCAGACCTCCGGCTGCGCGCAGGGCACGGCGTTCGGGGACCTGCTGGACGCGGTGGAAAACGTCGTCCTGCCAAAGGCGGAGCTGCGCACGTCCTGGCTCTACCAGATGACTCACACCATCAACACCATGCCATCGCTGTACCTCGAAGCCGGCGCGATCCATGGCTGCGTGCTGTGCAAGGAGGGTACGCCGCTCTGCTACACCGAAGATGTCGGCCGCCACAACGCCGTCGACAAGATCGCGGGCTGGATCTATCGCCACGGCGTCGAACCGGCCGACAAGATTCTCTACACCACCGGGCGGCTGACATCGGAGATGGTGATCAAGACGGTGCGGATGGGAATTCCGATCCTGGTTTCGCGCTCCGGGTTTACCGCCTGGGGGGACGACCTGGCGCGGCAGGTCGGACTGACGCTGGTGGGCCGCACGCGGGGAAAACGCTTCATCGCGCTGTCCGGCCAGGAACGCATCATCTACGACCAGAACCTTGCTTTCGTCGAAGAGGAATCCGCGCGCCACAAGCGCAAGGGCGCCGATCGTGACGAGTGAAACGCCGCCGATACCTGGCGTACTGCTTGCAGGTGGTTTGGCGCGACGGATGGGCGGTGGCGACAAACCGATGCGCCAGATCGGGGGTCGCACGATTCTGGAGCGCGTCATCGCACGGCTGCAGTCGCAATGCCAAGCGCTCATTCTCAACGCCAACGGCGATCCGGCGCGATTTGCAAGCTTTGGCCTGCCCGTGGTGCCCGACACGGTCGAGAATTTTCCAGGACCGCTCGCCGGCATTCTCGCAGGCCTGGACTGGGCCGCGGCCAACCGGCCCGACGCTGAATGGGTGTTAAGCGCGGCCGCCGATTGTCCTTTTCTGCCGCGCGATCTTGTGGCGCGTCTGCACCGCGCGCGCATCGAACAAGGTGCGCAGCTCGCGGTCGCCGCGTCCGGCGGACAGTCCCATCCAGTGATCGGATTGTGGAGCGTTGCCCTGCGCGACGAGCTTCGGAACGCACTTGTTATCGAAGACATCAGAAAAATCGATCGCTGGACCGCACGTTATGCACTCGCGACCGTGAGCTGGCCCGCCGAGCCGCTCGATCCATTCTTTAACGCCAACACCGTCGATGACATCGCCGAGGCGGAGCGACTGGCGCTTCTGGACGCAAGCTAGCTTCGGCTGTCGATGTTTCGCAAGCTTCGCTCAGGCGCCCTTCTTGTCCGCGTTCGGAAAGAACAGTTGTTGGCCATCGATCTTGTAGCCAGCGATCGCGGCCTGCCCTTCGCCCGAAATGATCCAGTCGACAAAGGTCTGTCCGAGTTGTTGCTTCACGGTCGGATGTTTGGCCGGATTCACCAGCATGACGCCATATTGATTGAACAGCCGTTTGTCGCCTTCTACGACGATTTCGAGCTCGCCGCGGTTCTT